>CAYODC010000011.1:0-20561 GCA_964402575.1 uncultured Verrucomicrobiota bacterium | reverse complement strand
CGTATGCGATGCTGTTCGTGCTGTTCGGGTGGGTGTTGTTCCGGGCCGAGAGCGTGGCGGCGGCGGGGGAGTATCTCGGGGTGATGCTGGGGAGGGCGGGGGCCTCATGGGTGGATGGTCCTTTTTGGTTTTATCTGCGGGACTACAAGGTCTTTTTCGTGGCGGCGCTGATTTGTTCGCTTCCGCTTGCCGAATTCCGGTGGGTCAAGCGCCTGCGGGGCGGACCGGGTTGGGGGGGGGTGTATGTGGCGTGGACCCTCCTGTTGCTGCTGCTGAGTGTATCCTTCATGATCAAGAGCGACTACAATCCCTTCATCTATTTCAACTTCTAGCGAAGGCATGACATTCCGATTTCCATCCCGCCATGTTCTTGCCGCCATCGTCTTTCTGATGTTGGTGGCGGCGTTTGCCGTCCGGTATGTCCTGATCGGAACGGGGTGCCTGCCGAGCCAGGCTCCTCGAAAGCCGGCGTCCGGTCCGCGCGAGGCTTCCGCCGATTGGCGGGGATTTGAAGCGCGAGCCCGGGAATCCACCGCCACCGCCGACCGTTTCATCCGGGAGAATGCCCTGTGGCGCATTCCGTTTTCGGAAGCGAACATGCATTTCCGGCGCTGGGCGGGGATGCGTTTTTTCCCCGAAGAAGGAATTTTGGTATTGGAGAACCAATATTTGACCGGACCCCGTCCGCGGGTGGATGAACGGCCTGTCGCGCGGAAATTGAGCGATTTGCATGCCTTTTGCCAGGAACGGGGCCTGGGGTTTCTGCATGTCGTGGCTCCGCACAAATCGGATCCGACCCACCCGGAATTGCCGCTGGGCATGGAAGATCACGGCAACGACAACGCCGACCGCCTGTTGGCGCGGCTGTCCGAGGCCGGCGTGCCCGCGCTGGACTTGCGGGCCTGCGCCCGGCAGGCGGGAGTGACCAATTTCTACGACATGTTTTTCCGGGGCGACCACCACTGGAAGCCGGAAATCGGATTGCGGGCAGCGGGGCAGATTGCCGCGGAACTCCGGCGCCGGGAAGGGTTCCCCTTGCCCTTGACGTTGCTGGCGCCCGGGAAATTCCGCGTCAAGCGGTATTCCCAGTGGTTTTTGGGTTCGTACGGGAAAAAGCTTACGCGGGCCTTTGCGCCCATCGAAGATTTCCTGTTGATTACGCCGAACTACAAGACGGACCTGACGTTGAAAGTGCCTTCGGATCATGTGAACCGGCGGGGATCCTTCGAGAAGGTTCTTATCCAGGAGCGCCAGTTGGGGGAACGGGCCTTCTACGGGCGGAATCCCTATGCCGCCTATTTGTACCATGACCGCCCGTGGTTGACCGTGATCAACCACCGGCGACCGGGAGGGGTTCGGCTGGTGGTGATCAAGGATTCGTTTGCGAACGTGGTGATTCCTTTTCTGGCATTGGTGGCCGGCCGGATCGATGTGGTCGATGTGCGCTATTTCGACGGGAGCATCCGGTCGTGGCTTGAAGAGCACCGGCCCGACGCCGTCGTGGTGCTCTACACGGCGGGCAGCATGCATGGCAAATTCTACCGGTTCGAATGAATTCGTCCCCTCCAGGCCGGGTTCACAACGCCATGCTCCCCGGGGGGAGGCCATGACGAGGGCCGGCGAATCCTCACCCGCCGGCGCGGCAAGGTCGGCGCGGGTCTCCGCGCGCGACGTGGCGGTCTTTTCCATTTTCGCCGGGATGCTGGCCACCTTCACCCTGGGCTATTACTACGGTCTCAACAACCACCTGGAAACGCTGCTGCCGGTCCTGCGCATTTTGAATCCGCATTTTTGCAGGGGGGACATGGTGGTCGACGGGCTTTCGACCTACGGGCCGCGGTTCTATTACACATGGATTGGCGCGCTGGCCGCGAAACCGCTGACGCTGCCCGGCGCGATGCTGGCGCTGGCGCTGGCGCAGAACATCGGGATTGCGCTGGTGACGGGTTTTGCCGCGCGGGACATGCACGGCCGTTCGTCCCTGGCTGCGTTCGTGGCCGTCATCCTTGTGTTGTCGGTGGAGAGTCTTCAGCTAGGGTGGGCGGGGATGTTGCGGCAGCCGTATGCGCAGGCGTCGAACTTGAGTCTGGTTGCCGCGTTGTTTTCCTTGTGGCAGGGCATACGCCGGCGTCCGTGGGTCGCGGCGGCGACGGCCATGCTGGCGGGAGGGGTGCATCCCTTGGTCGGGCTGGAGACGGGGGGGGTGGCGCTGGGGATATGCGGGCTTTCGGTGTTGACGGATGGCAGTCTATCGACCGGGGCCAGGCGCCGGGGGGTCCTGCAAGCCTTGGCGGGACTGGCGGGACTGGCCCTCTTTGCGGTGGTGGTGTGGGGGCCGGCGCACCAGCACGGATCCCTGAGCACAGGCGAGTTCATGGCCATCTACGGGTTTCGGGCCTCGCACCATATTCTTCCCAGCCTTTTCCGGGGGCGGGACTACGGGTTCGCCGGGGCGTTTTTGGCGGCAGCGGCTCTTTCGTGGCAATGGGGCCGGAGTCAGCCGGGGAGCGATCGGGAATGGTATCGTGGCGTGCCGATCGGCATGGGCATCGTGCTGGCGTTGTTTGTTGGCGGTTGGCTGTTTGTGGAAGCATGGCCGACACGGCTCTGGGCCACGCTCCAGACATTCCGGCTGGTTTATGCCGTCAAATGGCTTGGGTTTCTGTTGTTTGCGGGAACGATTGCCCGGGCGTGGTCCGCGCCCGCGCGGTGGGGGCGGGCCCTGGGTTGGCTATTGTTGCTGCCGGTGGGCATGGCCCAGCCGTTGGGGGCATTGTGGGCGCATGGGCTGGAAGGAATCCGCCGCGCCGTTTGCGTGCGGCAGCGCCGCGCGCTGCCGGGGTTGGTTCTGGCCGGCTTTGCGGGGATGGGTTGGATTTTATGGAGCTGGCCTTCCCGCCGGGATTTGCCGGAATGCATGACAATGCTTGGGGTATTGGGGTTGTTCGGGATTTTTCGCGCGCGGCTTGCCCGGGCTTGGCGGTGGGGGTTGGCGGGAGCGTGGGCGGGAGCGGTGATTGGATGCTTGCTTGTCCATCGGGTGCAGCCGTTGCCGGGAATCGGCGAGTTGTTGAAGCCGATCACGCCCATTCTGACGCTGGCCGACGCGAAGGATCCGATGGATCCCCTGGCCCATTTTAGCCGGGCCCATTTGCCGCCGGAAGCGTTGGTGCTGGGGCCTCCGGACATGGGGCGGTTTCGGCTCGTTGCGGAGCGGGCGATTTTGGCGGACAGCAAAGCATTTGCGCACCATGACGATGGCGCCTTGCTCGAATGGCATCGCCGCATGCGGGCCTGCTACGGGGAGATCGGGAGTCCGGGGTTCTTCCCGACCGTGCGGGAATGGGATGCCCGTTACCGGGGGATGGATGATCGGCGGCGGGGGGAACTCGCGCGCGCCTTCGGCGCGACCCACGCGGTTCTGTATGCCGAGACTCCGACGGATCTGCCCGTGCTGTTTGCGGACGGGAATTACCAATTGGTCCGGTTGGCGGGTGAATCCGCGACGGGGTTGGAGGAGGGTCCATGAAAAGCGAGCGGTTGCTGTATCCGGACGCGCTGCGCATCCTCGCGATTTTCGCGGTGGTGGTGTTGCATGTGGCCGCGGGCAAATGGAGTTCGGTGGGGGTGGAAACCCCCGAGTGGAAAGTGCTCAACATCTACGACAGCCTGGTGAGGTGGAGCGTGCCGGTGTTCGTCATGGTCAGCGGCATGTTCATGCTGGACCCGCAGAAAAAGACGACGTGGCGGACGCTGTTTGGGAAAAACGCGTTGCGGATTGCCACGGCCTTTTTCATATGGTCGGCGGTGTATGCGGCCAACGACGTGGGGATGGGCAAGCTGCCGTTGGCGTGGAACCGCGCCGCGCTCTCCGGGTTGGCGGTGAAGTTCTTTTTTGGGCATTACCACTTGTGGTTTCTGTTCGTCATTGCGGGGTTGTACGTGGTGACGCCGGTGTTGCGCAAGATCGTCGAGGATCCGCGCGTCACGGAATATTTCCTGGTGCTGGCATTCGTGTTCGCCGGGGTGATGTCGTGGATCCAGTTGTTTCCCGGGACGGAAACCTTCCTGGGCTGGGTGAACCGGTTCAACATCCGGCTGCCGCTGGGATTTGCGGGGTATTACGTGGCCGGCTACTACCTGAAAGTCCGGGACATCGGGGTGCGGGGCCGGAGGGTCTTGTATGTCTTGGGGGTGTTGAGCGTGGTGGCCACGGCGTATTTCACCGATATGGTTTCGGTGGCGCGTTTGGAGCCCTACAAGGAGCTCTACAACAACCTGTTGCCGAACACGATGTTGCCGGCGGTGGCCATCTTTGTCTTTTTCAAGTACGAGGTGGGGCGCCGCGAGTTTTCCCTCCGGGTCCGCCAAGGGGTGACGGCATGCGCGGGCTGCGTGTTCGGCGTCTATCTGGTCCACGATTTGTTCAACCAGTGGCTTACGCGGCAGGGGGTTCACGCGCTTTCGTTCCATCCGGTGCTGGCGGTGCCGGCGGTGGCGCTGGCGCTGTTTGCGGCCAGTCTGGCCGTGGTGGCGGGGCTGGCCCGGATTCCCGGATTGAAAACCCATGCCATGTAGGGGGCGCGGGCCATGTTGGAAACGGGGATTATTTTATTTCTCCGGCCATGGTTTTCCATTAGTCTACCGGATGTTGACCGAAAGGATTCCGCAAGGGAAATTCCCCGGGCGCCCTTTCACTGACCAGCCGGGAGACCGATGATGGACAAGACTTTTCCGATCGCACTGATTTGCGACAATGACTATGCCCTGCCGACGGCGGTCGCCATTGCCTCGTTGCGCCACAACAAGGCTCCGGAAACGCGGTATGTCGTCCATGTGGTCACTCCGGACCTGGACGAGACCCACGAGGAGCGGTTGAAGCAACTGGCGGGAGACGGGCTGGAGATCCGGATGGTCCGGGCCGGAATCGAGAAATACCGGGGGCTCCACCAGGATGCCCCCCAGGCGATCCGGGTGGCCTCCACCGCGGCCTTGCTGAAGTTCGACCTGCCCCAGCTCCTGCCCGATGTCGACAAGGTCCTTTATCTGGACGGGGACCTGATTGTCCGTGCGGACTTGTCCGAGCTGTTCGCCACGGATCTCGACGGGGTGTATGCGGCCGTGGTGAGCGACACAGGCCAACTCTATTTCCGGCACGAGACGGTCCGGAAGGTGCGCAACTATTTCAACTCGGGCGTCATGCTGATGAATCTGAAGCGCTGCCGAGAACACGGAATGGCGGAGGTTCTCTTCGAGGCCAAGAAGCGGATGTCCCAAACCAACCTGATGGACCAGAACGTGTTCAATGTCGTGTGGGAGGGCCAGGTGGCGTATTTGCCCATCGTCTACAATTTCCTGTATCTGAATTTGCTTCGGGCGAGAGGGAAGTACGCCTTCAACGATCTCAACCGGTTGTTTGGCACGGCCTATTCCAGCCTGGAGCAGATTTTGGCGGAGGCGAAAATCGTGCATTATTCGTCCAAGGACAAGCCTTGGAAATACTCGGATGCGCCCTTGGCGGACGAATGGGACCGCTATTACCGGGCGACCCCGTGGGGGGCGGAGCCGCTGGTCCGGGAACGCATGAACGGGGCGGTTGCGGAGAGGCGGACGGGTTCGGGGAAGGGGCCCTCGGTGTCGATCATCATTCCCGTCTACAACGTGGAGCCCTATCTTCGGGAGTGCCTGGAGAGCGTGGTTCGCCAGACCCGGAAGGACATCGAGATCATCTGCGTGAATGACGGGTCCACGGACGGGTCGGGCGCCATACTGAAGGAATACGCGGACAAGGATGAACGCATGGCGGTGCTGGAGCAGGAGAATGCGGGCCAGTCGTCCGCGCGGAACCTGGGCATGCAGAGCGCCCGGGGGGAATACCTGTACTTCATGGACAGCGACGACACCCTTGAAAGGGCCGCGATGGAGGTTTTGTACGAGGAAGCGACCCGGAACCAACTGGACGTGCTGTATTTCGACGGGGACGCGTTTTTTGAAGGAAAGGGGCTGGAATCCACGCATGGGCACTATGCGGCCTACTACCAGCGCCGCCGGGAATACAACGAGGTGATCCCCGGGCCGTTGTTGTTCGCGGCGATGAAGGCGAACTGGGACTACAAGGTTTCTCCGTGCCTGCAGTTCATTCGGCGGGGCTATCTGGAGGACATCCGCCTCGAGTACTACGACGGGATTGTGCAGGAGGACAATTTGTTTACGTTTTGCTGCCTATTGCAGGCCCGCCGCGCCCAGCACATCGGGCGCACCCTGTTCCACCGGCGCGTTCGAGCGCAATCGACCATGACGTCGGGTGCGGGTTACCGCAATTTCGAAGGATTCGCGATTTGCTTCGTGGAAATGGTGCGTTTCGCGCGGGAACGGAAGGATCCGGGCGTGGTCCGGGCGGCCATTGTCCGGGAATTGAAGGGGATTTACGCCAACATGGCGAAGATGTTCGCCGAGTTGCCGGAACCGGTGAGGGGGAATGCGGAAGGCTTGCTTTTGCGCCTGCGCATGTTTGACCAGGTTCTCCCGGATTTCCTCCGCCTGGCCGTCCGGGACGAGATGGAGGGCGACGGCACGGGCGCGTCCGAGCGCCTGGAGCAGATGCAAACGAAGTACGAAATCAAGGCATGGCGGCTTCAAACCCGCCTGGACGCGCTGGTGTTGAAGACCGACCGGGACATTTACCGCCGCGAGAGAAAAATCCATGGCCTGCAGGAGCAAGTCCAGCGGAAGCGGGAAGCGGTGGACAAGCTCAAGCGGAAACTCGCCCAGATCCAGCGGTCCCTGTCGTGGCGGATCACGGCCCCGTTGCGGGCCTTGGCGGGGCGGATCGGGGCCAAGGGGGACCGGCCGCAAGAGCGTGCCTGAGGGTGGAGCAGACGATGAGGGACGGACAGGAGAGCGGCACGTGGAAAACAACGGCCTGAAAAAGAACCGTGGAGAAGAAAGCCGGAAGGGGCCATCCGGGCCCGGCGCGCGCGCCCGGAGCAAGGCGGGGATGTCTGCCGCCCTTCCGGATGAGTGGCAGCGGTTCGCGGTGATTCGCGACCGGGTGCAAGAGGTCAAGATCCGGACGGGGCTCATTCTGGAGCAACTTTACGAGGGAAAGCGGCAGTCGGCGGGTTTCGCGAAGGAGTTTCAGCAGGGGCAGAAAAGGGCGGTGGAGTTCGAGCAGGCTGTCGGCGGATGGAAGGCGCTGGGCAAGCGATTGGCGCAGGTGGAAAAGGCTTTGGGGGAGCAGGGGCGCCTTTTGCAGCGGCTGCCCAAGGCGATTTACTACCACAACGACTATGAACGGCGGGTGATCGGCAGTTTCCACGCCATGCGCAAGCGGGAGGATTTTCCGCAGAAATTCCTGGCTTTGGTGCGGGGGCTGGATCCGGCCAGCAGGGGGACGGTGGCGAGGATCCTGCGCCGCCAGCAGATGATCGAGGGGACCGACGGGAAAGAGGTGGATTTGTTCACGGCGGAAGAACAGGCGCAGATCGCCGCGATGGAGGCCGATTTCAAGGTCAACGTCTTCCAGGTGTCGGATCATCTGTATGCCTATCGGAACTATTTGCTGCCGATCCACCATTTTGAACCGAGTGTATTCCGGGAGCGGCATGGGCTGGCGCTGGTGGAGGATCCGGGACGGGTTCGGGAAAAAGACATTGTCGACGTGGGGGGGTATATTGGCGATTCGGCCCTGATTCTGGCGCCGATGACGGACAAGAACATCCATGTCTTTGAATCCGCATCGGCGAATTTCGATTTGTTGCAGGAAACGATTCGGCTCAACGGGCTCAGGAACGTCGTGCCGGTGAAGAAGGCGCTGGGATCGAAAGCGGGTTCGATGTCGATGAACATTTCGGGGGCCTGCAGCAGCCTGAATATGCCGAATACGACGGTCACCCACCAGGAGTCGGTGGAAGTGGTCCCGCTGGACGACTACGTCCGGGAGAACGGACTTTCCGTCGGTTTGATCAAGGTGGATATCGAGGGGTACGAGCAGGAGTTCCTGCGGGGCGCGGAGCAAACCATCCGGACCCAGCGTCCGGTGCTGCTGTTGAGCATCTACCACAACGCCGGGGATTTCTTCGACATCAAGCCCCTGTTGGAGAGCTGGGACCTGGGTTATCGGTTCAAGGTCCACAAGCCGGTTGATCATTCGGTTTCCCGCGAAGTGCTGTTGATTGCCGAGCGGCCTCTGTCCGGAGCTCCCGCCGGGAAGGATTGAACCGGGGGGCATGCGAATGAACGAGCCAGGCCTTCCGGGGCGGGCATAACCCGGCGAGAACCATGCTGTTCAACAGTTTGGAATTCCTGGTGTTCCTGCCGGTGGTGCTGGGGTTGTACTACAGCCTGAAGCCGCGGGCGCAGAACGTCATGCTGGTGGCGGCCAGCTACTTTTTCTATGGGTGGTGGGACTGGCGGTTCTGCGGGCTGCTGGCGGTGTCGACGGTGGTGGATTACGCGTGCGGGCTGGGGATCGGGGCGCAACCGGGGCGAAAGAAAGCCTGGGTGACGGCGAGCGTGGGGGTGAACCTCGGGATTCTCGGGTTCTTCAAGTATTTCAACTTTTTCATCGAAAGCGCGGGGGCGCTGCTGGCGCGGGCGGGGTTGGAGGCGAACCTGCCGGTGCTGCGGATTCTCCTGCCGGTGGGGATTTCGTTCTACACGTTCCAGACGATGGCGTACACGCTGGATGTGTACCGGGGGCGGCTGGCGCCGACGAAGAACTTCGTGGATTTCGCGCTGTACGTCAGTTATTTCCCGCAGTTGGTGGCGGGTCCGATCGAACGGGCGACGAATCTGCTGGGGCAGTTGGCGCGGCCGCGGGTGGTGACGCGGGAGAAAATCGAGACGGGGTGTTTCCTGATCCTGCTGGGCTATTTCCGGAAGGTGGCGATTGCGGACGGGGTGGCGCCGACGGTCAACGCGATCTTCGCGGATCCGGGGAGCCAGACGTGGGCGGCGCTGGTGCAGGGGATGTGGCTGTTTGCGATCCAGATCTACGGGGATTTCAGCGGATACAGCGACATTGCCCGGGGGACGTCGCGGTTGCTGGGGATCGAGCTGATGGAGAACTTCAACCAGCCGTATTTGGCGCGGAACATCACGGAATTCTGGCGGCGCTGGCACATTTCGCTTTCAACGTGGTTGCGGGACTACGTGTACATTCCGCTGGGGGGGAACCGGCGGGGGAGGGCGATGATGTACCGGAACCTGATGGCGACGATGCTGCTGGGGGGGCTGTGGCGTGGGGGGCGATCCATGGGGTGGCCCTGGCGGTGCACAAGTTCGGACGGGAGCGGGGCGGGAGGGCGCCGGTCGCGGCGGCGGGGCGCTGGACCCTGCGGGATGCGGGATCGGCGCTGGCAACTTTCCATTTGGTGATGCTGGCGTGGATCTTTTTCCGGGCGTCGTCGTTTGGCGACGCGTGGGCGTACCTGAGCGGGCTGGCGGGGGGGCGGGGCGGCGGGGAGGCGTGGACGGGAGGGGGGGGGCTCCAGGTGATGTTTTTCTCGCTGCTGGTGCTGGCGACGGATGTGCCGCAGTATTGGCGGGGGCGGCACGAAGCCTTGCTGGAGGCGCCATGGGCGGTGCGGGGTCTGGTGTATGCGGGAATGCTGCTGGCAATGGTGCTCTTGAGGCCGAGGAATGAAATGCCGTTTATCTATTTTCAGTTTTAGCACGCTGTGCGGATCGTGGCGGCCGGGGCGGGCGGTATGGCTGGCGGCCGGGCTGGTGCTGGCGGCGGAGGGGGGCGCGCGCTGGGCGTGGCAAAAGGGCCATTTGATTCCGCCGACCACGCTGGGGCAGTTGGTTCGCGAGCAAGTGGAGGAATTGAGAAGCGAGCCGGCGCGGATTTGGATCCTGGGCAACAGCACGTTGGACTACGGGTTGGACGCGGGGCTTCTCGGGGAGCGGTTGGGGGAACCGGTTGCGAAACTGCCGTTTGGATCGGCCACGGTCAGCGGAATGGCGGCGATGCTGGATTTCTATCTGCGCCGCACCGCGCAGGCGCCCCGGCACGTGGTGGTGTGCGCGAGCAAGGACGATTTCAACGCCAACGGGGAGCGGGCCCGGTATTCCAAGCGACTCCTGGCATTCGGAAAGAGGCGGACGGCGGATCTGTTCGAGCTGGAGCCGCAGCTGTCCCGGTCGCGGAATGAGATTCTGGCGGTGGCGTTTCCGTCATGGCGACCGCCGGTGGAGCCGCCGGTTACCGTATCTGAGAAAGACTGGATATTTTCGGGGGAATTGAGCGAGTCGGCGGCGGATTGGCTGGAGCGGCTGGCCCGCGACTACCGGTTGGACCTGGAGGGATTGGACCGGCTGGCGCGCACGGCCGGCCGGCGGCGGATCCGGGTTTCGCTGGTGCTGATGCCGGCGACGGATGTTTACGTGGACACCCACGACCGGCTGCATCCGGAGCTGCCCTGGGCCGCCATCCGCCGCGCGGTGAGAGGGCGGTGCCGGGCGCGGGGAATCGAGGTTTGGGATTTCCACGGGCCGTTCACGTGCCACGACCGGTTCTGCGATGCCTATCACCTGCGCCGGTCGAGCGCGCCGCTTTTCACGGAGGCGTTGGCGAAACGGATGGGGGATCCGTGACGGGGGGAGAGAAAAGACCGGTTGTGCATTGTCGGGCGAAAGAATAGAAAAGGGTTCCATGACCGCGAATGAATCCCAGCTTCGACCGGCCGGCCGGCCGGCGATTTCGATCGTGATTCCCGTGTTCAACGTGGAGCCGTATTTGCGGGAGTGTCTGGACAGCGTGGTGAACCAGACGCTCCCGGCGATCGAGATGGTGTGCGTGGATGACGCGTCGACAGACGGATCGCCGGCGATTCTGGGGGAATATGCGGCGAAGGATGCGCGGATCCGGGTGATCACCTATGCGGAGAACCGGAGTTTGTCGCAGGCGCGCAAGGACGGGGTGCTGGCCGCGGCGGGAGACTACATCCTATTTCTCGATTCCGACGACTACTTGGAGCGGAACGCCTGCGAGGTTCTGCTGGGCAAGATGCGGGAGGCGCAGGTGGACATCCTGCATTTCGGGACGCACGTGATCAATGCCGACGCGGCGCAGGAGACGCGGGTGGAAACGCTGCGGGAATTTCTCCGTCCTTGTCCGGAACGGCTGGAGGGGCGGGAGGTTTTCGAAGGATTTTTCCGGGAGGGGCGTTTTCGCCACACGCTGTGGAACAAGCTGTACACGGCCGAGCTGTGCCGGAAGGCGTTTGCCCGCGTGGAGGACGGTTCGTTTCCCAAGGGGCAGGATTTGTACGCCTTTGTGCTGCTGGCGTATTTCGCCCGGTCCTACGCCGGATTTCCGGGGCTGGACTTGGTGTACTACCGGTTTGGCAGCGGCATCACGGGCCGGAGCTGGATGGGGCTGGGCCATTTCGAGCGGTTTTGCCGGCAAGCCCGGGTGCCCGGCGCCATCCGGCGGTTTTTCGAGGCGGAAGGCGTGCTGGAGGCCTATCGGGGCGACTACGATCGCATGCATGGTCAGTTGCTGAACGATTGTCTCTACAACTGGCGAACGACTCTTCTTCCGGAAGACCGGCCCCAGGGATTCGACCGGTTGGTCGAGGCGTGGGGGGGGGTGGAGACGATTTCCGGCTTGGCCCGCGGGGCGTGGAATCAGCGGGGACGCCTGGCCCGGGAGCTGGTGGGGGCGCAAGCGCTGGCGTGCCGGAAGACGGCGTTTCGAACGGTCGGGACCTACTACCAGAAGATCGCCAACGGGGGAGTGCAGCGGGTGCTGTGCAGCCTGATTGCGCTGTGGAAGGGGATGGGGTTGGAGGTGGTGCTGTTCACGGACGAGCCGCCCTCGCCGGATGATTATCCGCTTCCCGACGGGGTGAAGCGGGTGGTGTTGCCGCCGCGGGAGGAATCGGAGGAGGGCCGATACGGGGAACGCGCCCGCCAATTGTCGGCGGCGCTGGCGGAGCATGGGGTGGAGGTGATGGTCTATCACGCCTGGGCGGCGAAGACGCTGCTGTGGGACATGCTGGTGGTGAAGAGCCTGGGGATTCCGTTCGTGGTCAACACCCATTCGGTCTTTTCCTTCATTTTCCTTTCCACCAATCCCTACATGGCGGAACTGGCGGCGATTTACGGCTTGTGCGATGCCGTGGTATCGCTCTCGCGCGTGGACCAGCGTTTTTGGAGCCACTTTGTTCCGCGCGCGTTCTATCTGCCCAACCCGCTGACGTTCGACGTGGACAAGGTGTCGGGCTCGAAGCTGGAGCGTCCCGAGGTGCTGTGGGTGGGGCGGTTTTCGCGGGAGAAGCGGCCGCTGGATGCCATCCGGATCATGGGGCAGGTGGTCCGGGCGGTGCCCGAGGCGCGGCTGCGTTTGCTGGGATCGGGGACGGACGAGGAATTGAACAAGCGGATCCAGCAGGAGATCGAGGAATCGGGCCTGCAGGGGCATGTGGAACTGTGCGGGTATCATCCGGACGTGGGTCCGTTCTACGAGGCGGCTTCGGTCTACTTGGCCACGTCGCGCTACGAGGGATTTCCGATGGGGCTGGTGGAGAGCAAATCCCACGGGCTTCCCTGCGTGATGTACGAGCTGCCATTCACCGAAATGGGCCGGGATGGCGAAGGGGTGGTGGCGGTCGAGCACCGGAACATCCGGAAGGCGGCGGAGGCGGTCATTGCGCTGCTGCAGGACGGGGCCTACCGTGCGCGCATGGGAGCGGCGGCGCGCCGCAGCCTGGAAACGTACGCGGCGTTTGATCTGGCGGCGGGTTGGGGGGGGGTCCTGGATGCCGTCGGGGGCGGCGGCGGGCCGGTGACGCCGGGGGCCGCCGTCGACGAGACGGCGCGGATCATGATGGAGACGCTGATTGCCCACTACCGGCAGGGGCGGAACCAGCTTTCCGTGCTGGAGCGGAGACTGGACAAGGTGAAGGAGGCGCTGGGCGAGGCCCGGAAAACGCGGGAAGAGGCGTTGCGGGAATTGCGCCAGGTGTGCAAGGCGCTCGCCGAAGGCCAGCAGCGGGAAGTGGTGTTGCGGGAATCATGGGCCTACCGGCTGGGGCGGGCCATGTTGTATGTTCCCGGGCTGCTATTGGGCGCGGCGAGGAAGGCGAAAGGCGGGGAACGCCGCTGACGCGGCGGGGGAGGGGGTAGGGGCGGGGGATCAGTCGAAGCCGAACAGGTCGACGCGCTGGGCGCGGCGGCGGGTCGAGGTGGAGAGGTTTTCGGCGTAGTACTGGACGAGGATGGCGTCGGGGCGGGTCTTGCGGATGTAGTCCTGGAGGCGGCCGGTGAAGTGGCGCAGGTCGATGATGTCGAGGTGTTCGGCGGTGAGGGCCTGGAAGGGGGTGGCGAAGTTGGAGAAGGAATCCTTGAGGATGAGGAGGCGGCGGCCGTCGTGGCGGAGGTGGTTGCGGACGTGGATGAGGGGGCGGTTGCCGTACATGTAGGCGAAGGGGGTGCCCTTGTAGAGGTCGCCTTCGGCGAGGAGGCGGGCGTTGACGTCGATGAGGGTGTCGGCAAACGTTCCGCGGCGGTGGATGCGGGTGCCGGGGATGCGGACGGAAAAGTCCGTGGCGTGGGTGGGGGCGAGGAGGGGGAAGTCTTCGGGATCGGCGTAGGCGAGGGTGACTTTGCGGCCGAAGGATCCGAGGAAAGGCTGGCTGGCGGGTTCGACGCGGAAGCGGGAGGGATCGAGTTCGAGGGGATCGAAGGGGATGGCGTAGCGGTGCTGGAGTTCGGCGGCGATGGCGGCGGCGGCCCAGAGGGCGGTTTCGGGGCGCCAGTGGTGGTCGGTGAGGAAGAAGTGGCGGAAGTAATCGCCGCCGAGCTGTTCGAGGGCGGGGCGCAGATCGAGCAGGGGGATGTTGGATTTCTGGAGGCGCCGGACAAAGCGGTCGGCGTTGCGCGGAACGGCATCGGGATAGTCGGGGGGCATTTGGCCCTGCTGCTGGGCTTGCTTGTAGGGGATCAGGACGAACAGGAAGGGGATTCCCTGCTGCTCGGCGAAGGCGTGGAACCGGATCACCGCGCGGGCGCAGCGGTCGGCATCGGAGGGGCCGCGGTAGGTGGCGAGGTGGCCGTTGGGGAGCCGGACGACGGGCCAGTCGCCGGGGATGAGGCGCATGCCGACGTGTTTGCGGATTCCCATGTTGAGTTCGGAGAAGCGGAGCCAGAGGTCGGTTTCTTCTTCGATGAACGCGTTGACGGAGTGCTGAAGGGTGTCGATGCGGCGTTCATACGCGGCGAGCCGGTGGAGGAGGGCCGTGGAATTCGTGTTGCTGGCGGTTTCGGGCGGCACCAGGTCGTCTTCGGAGGGGCGCGAGGGGGCGCGATCGGGGAAGGCGAGGCGGCTGGCATAGCCGAGGGAGAAAACCGCGATCACGGCGAAGAAGACGAGCGTGACGATCGTTTCCTTTCGGCGGAAAATGGAGGGGGGCGGCATGGGCGGGCTTTAAAAGTTGAAATAGATGAAGGGGTTGTAGGTGCTCTTGATCATGAAGGAGACCGCGACCAGGAAAAGGGCGGAGAAGGCCAGGGGCTGGAGCCAGTTCCAATGGGGGCGGAGGGCGGGAAGGCGGGTGGCGAGCCAGGGGCCGACGGGGAGGCTGAAGACGGCGCCGGCCACGAAGAACCAGAAATAGTCGCGCAGGAAGAAGGCGGTCATGCCGGAGGAGAGGGGGGCGCCGGCGAAGCCGAACATGACGCGGAGGTAGGCGGCGCCGTCGGCGAGGGTGGGCGAGCGGAAGAAGACCCAGCCGATGACGACGAAGAGCAGGGTGTAGAGATGGCCGAACCGGTGGCGGCGCTTGTCGAGGCCGGTCAGTTTTTCGAAGGCGAGGAGGAGGAAGTACATGGCGCCCCAGGCGACGAAGGTCCAGTTGGCGCCGTGCCAGATGCCGGTGAGCATCCAGACGATGAAGAGGTTGAAGACGAGGCGGCGCTTGGTGTCGACGCGGCTGCCGCCCATGGGAAAATAGACGTAGTCGCGGAACCAGGTGCCGAGGGAGATGTGCCAGCGGCGCCAGAATTCGGTGATGGAGCGGGAGACGTAGGGGTGGTCGAAGTTTTCGAGGAAATGGAAGCCGAACATGCGGCCGAGGCCGATGGCCATGCAGGAATAGCCCGAGAAATCGAAGTAGATCTGGAAGGTATAGGCGAGGGCGCCGAGCCAGGCCATGCCGACCGACAGGTCCGCGTGCCACTCGAAGATGGTGTCGGCGAGATAGCCGAACTGGTTGGCGAGGATGAGTTTCTTGGCGAAGCCGGCGATGAAGCGGCAGACGCCGGAGGTGAAGTCGTCCCCGTTTTCGCGGCGGTTGCGGATTTGCAGGGCGACGGTTTCGTAGCGGACGATGGGGCCGGCGATGAGCTGGGGGAAGAGGGCGATGTAGAGGCCGACGTTCATGGGATTGCGCTGGGCGTCGCCATGGCCGCGGTAGACGTCGATGACGTAGGAGAGGGCCTGGAAGGAGTAGAAGGAGATGCCGATGGGCAGGGCGATCTTGGGCAGTGGGAAGGAGGTGTGGAGCAGGATGCCGAGGTTGTCGGCGGCGAAATTGAGGTATTTGAAGACGAAGAGCATGCCCATGTTGTAGACGACGGCGAGGGCGACGGCGCCCTTGCCGGCGGGGGTTCCGCGGCGGCCGCTGACCATCCAGCCGAACCCCCAGTTCATCAGGATGGAGAGCATCATCAGGAGGACATGGACGGGTTCGCCCCAGGCGTAGAAGAAGAGGCTGAAGACGAGCAGGATGAAGTTGCGCGCGGCGTGGCGGCCGCGGGGCGTCAGGTAATAAAGGGCCAGGACGATCGGCAGGAAGGCAAACAGGAAGATGGGGGTGGAGAAGACCATATCGGTGGGTGATGTAGGCCGGGAGCATACGGAAGCGGGAGGGGGGTTGGCAAGAACCGGCTGGACAGGGGAAGGGCGGAGGGCGCATCCCCGTTTCATTTACTTCGAATCTTCAATATTCAATGTTCAATATCCAATTGGGAAAAGAGGGTGAGCCCAGAGGTGGCGCCCCACTCGGAACCCCCCGACGCGCTTCTTCTTCTGCCCCTCCTCGAAACTTGAACATTGGATATTGGACATTGAATATTCATCCATCTGTGAACGGGGGGATGACAGGCGCTCCTGGTCAGTGAAACGGAGATGCGCCCAAGGGCGGATGTCCGGCGCCCTGCATGTTCGCCCCTCCGCAAGGATTCGTTATGGGACCGGCCCCAATGCGCCCCGATTTGGGGAAGAAGGGCTCGAAAAGGCGGATTGGGCGTGCTAGGAAGGATGGGCAGGCACCCGCAGAGTTCATGAAACGAGGAATCCGCCATGTGTGGTCGATATGTATTGCCGGATGACGAAGCCATGGGGGAGTACTGGGCGATTTCCTGCCGGTTCCTTTTTCAGGGCATCCGGATGCGCTACAACGTGGCGCCGACGTGTCCGGTTCCCATTGTGGTTCGGTCCGGCAACGGCGGCCTGGAAGCGAAAGTGGCTCGCTGGGGGCTCATCCCCGCCTGGTGGCAGAAGGCCCGGCCTCCCGCCTCGGCCTTCAATGCCCGTTCGGAAGAAGTTGGGGAAAAGCCGATGTGGAAAGAGGGATTCCGTGCCCTGCGCTGCCTGATGCCGGCGCGGGGGTGGTATGAATGGGAGGGAGCGGGGCGCGCATCCCCGTCCGGAGGGAAGGGGCGGCAGCCCTATTTCCTGCATTGTCCGCAACTGCCCGTGATGGCGTTTGCCGGAATCGCGTCCATCTGGCAGAGGCCGGGATCCGAACCGGTGCTCTCCTGCGCGGTGCTGACCAAGGCCGCGGCTGCCGGCATTGCGGACATCCACGATCGCATGCCGGCGGTGCTGAAGCCGGAGGATCATGGAGCCTGGCTGGATCCCTCCAGCGGCACCGAAGAGTTGCGGCGCATGTTGGCGGACGCCCGCGGGGACATGGTGGCGCGGCCGGTGGGTCCGCGCGTGAACAACATCCGCTACGATGGACCGGACCTGATGGAGGAAGCGCCGGCCACGCCGAGCTTGTGGTGAGGCCGGGGGGGGTGAAGAGAGTGGAGCCAAAGGTCGGATTCGAACCGACGACCGTCGCATTACGAATGCGGTGCTCTGCCAGCTGAGCTACTTTGGCCTGACGAGGGGCGCACTATGCCAGAGACGGCGGGAACAAGTCAAGCGCCCGCGAAAACCATTAAAATCACGTAAAACGGGGGTTCTGCGATTGACCGGGTCCGGGGCCCCCGCTACGGTTGGAGACATCTCGGCATGGGTCATCGCCATGGGATTTGCGAAATACAAGGTTTGTAAGAACTGCGGCAATCGGAATCATCCCCGATCGCGGCAATGTCCGTGGTGCGGGGCCCGGCTGCAAAGTCCGCGGGACTGGATTTCGTTTGCGGGGGTTTTGATCATCGTGCTGGTTTTGGCCGGGCTGGTGGTCTATGCGCTTTCGGACCAGATTCCGATGCCGGCGCGCATGCGGGTGCCGGATTTGCTGCGCCTGGCCAGCGCGGGGGGGTGAGGGCGGTGCCGGGCGGGCGGGGGCGGGGTGTTTCTGGAGGATAGAGTTTACACGGGTGGCGCGATGGGATAGGTAGACAGCCGTGGACGGCGTGTCCGCAGGCAAGGAGCGGTGCATGATTCGGATGCTGGTGGTGGTGCAGACGGCGGTGGCGCTGGGCGTGGGCGAGCAGGTGTTCCTGACAGGGGCGGGGGATGAGCTTGGCGGGTGGCGGGCGGATGCCGTGCCGATGACGCGGGTGGACGACAACCGGTGGGAGGTGGTGCTGTCGCTGCCGGGAACGGACCCGCTGGAATTCAAGATCACGCGGGGCAGTTGGGAATCCGAGGAGGTGGAGGCCGACGGGCGGGTGCCGGCGAACCGGGTGCTGAAGCCGGAGGACCAGGGGCGCATGGTGTTGCCGGTGGCGGGCTGGAAGGACCGGGTCGTTCCGTCCAAGGAACGACAGATCACGGGGAATTACCGGGTGCGGTCCCACGTGCGTTCGCGGTTCCTGGAGCATGTCCGGGACGTGATCATCTGGCTGCCGCCGGGCTACGAGGCGCGGGCAACGCAGCGGTTCCCGGTGCTGTACATGCATGACGGGCGGCAGGTGTTCGATCCGGGCACTTCGACCTGGGGCAAGGACTGGCAGGTGGACGAACTGGCGCAGGACATGATCCTGAACGGGGAGCTCGAGCCGTTCATCGTGGTGGCGGCGGATTGCACGGAGGCGCGCCGCGATGAATATGCCCCGGCACGCAAAGGCGACGACTATGTGCGTTTTCTCATCGAGGAGCTGAAGCCGGCGGTGGATGCGGAATGGCGCACGGATCCGGAGCGGAGCTATTTGGCCGGGTCGAGCATGGGAGGGTTGATTTCGTTCTATGCGGCCTGGAAGCGGCCGGACGTGTATGCGGGCGCGGCGTGTCTTTCGCCGGCGTTTGTGGAGCGCTACGGGTTGGAGTGTTTCCGGATGGTGGAAGCGGACCGGGGGAAGTTGCCGGACCTGAAGCTGTTTCTGTCGTGCGGGGGCGCGTCGGGGTTGGAGGCCGAGTTGCTGAATGGCACGCTGAAGATGGCGGACCTGTTGCGGAATGTGGGTTTTCCGGAGAAGGACATGACGGTACGGATCGAGAGCTGGGCGGAGCACAACGAGGAAGCCTGGGCGCGGATGACGCCGCATTGGCTGCGGTTCCTGTTCGGGCGCCGGCAAGTCGCCGCGGCGGAGCCGGGAGCGGAGGGGCAGGAATGAATGCGCGCATTGGATTCATGGCGGGGGCGTTGGCGTTCGTGGCGGTCGCGGCCGGCGCGGCGCCGCTCCTGATCGACCACCGGGACACGGACATTACGCGGCTGACGCAGGGGCAGATCGAGCGGGCGAAGGCGGTGCTGCACATTGCGTACGGGCACACGTCGCACGGGAGCCAGTTGACGGACGGGATGAGCGAGCTGGTGGGGTTTGCCAACGGGGGGGGCAAGGGGCTGGCGCTGCCGGAGAACATTTTTGCGTGGAACAACGGAGGGCACGAGGGCGCGCTGGACTTGCACGACTACGCGATGTGCGATGACGTGGGGTATTATCCCGCCTGGGTGCAGTGCACGCGGGACTACCTGGAGGATCCGGAGCATGCGGACGTGAACGTAATCATCTGGTCGTGGTGCGGGCAGATGACCTGGAAATACTCCGGAGGATCGCTGTCCAACGAGTACCTGTTGCCGATGGCGCAACTGGAGCAGGACTATCCGAACGTGACGTTCGTCTACATGACGGGGCATGTGGACATTGACGACGACGCGAACAACAAGGCCGCGTGCGAGGCGATTCGCCAGTGGTGTTCGGTGAGCAACCGGGTGCTGTACGACTTCAACGACATCGAGCACTGGAATCCGGACGGGACCTACTTCGAGTTCGTGGACGACTACTGCCGGACCTACGACGGGGCGGGATCGGGACGGACGGAGACCGGCAACTGGGCGACGGAGTGGCAGGAGGCGCACACCCAGGACGTGGACTGGTTCAGCTGTTCCGCGGCGCACAGCGTGGCGCTCAACGGGAACCTGAAGGCGTATGCGGCGTGGGCGCTGTGGTGCCGGCTGGCGGCGGATTTGGACCGGGACGGAATGGCAGACGAATGGGAAGAGCGTTACGGGTCAGTCGACAGCCTGGGCGGGGGCACCAACGATTTCGACGGGGACGGAATGACCGATTGGGAGGAATACGTGCTGGACAGTTGTCCGACCAATGAGGGTCCGGCGTTTGCGATCGCGGGGCTGGCGCCGGAGGCCAGGGCCACCTTCGAGGTGCCCACGTCGACGGGGCGGGTGTATTCGCTGTTGGCGTGCACGAACCTGCCCGGGGGGGAGTGGAGCAGCGTGACCAACCAGCCGGGAACGGGGGAGACAATGGGGTTGGTCGACGAAGCGCCCGGGGAAGGGGTGAATGCCTACCGGGTGGCGGTGGCGCTGCCGGAGTGATCAAGGAAGCACGATGACGGGCAGGCCGGCGTGGACGGCGTGGACGAGCTTGAGCGCGTCCCAGTTGGTGAGGCGGAAACAGCCGTGCGACTGGGTGCGGCTGATGTCTTCGGGGGAAGGGGTGCCGTGGATGCCGTAGCCGGGTTTGTCGAGGCCGATCCAGGCGAGGCCGACGGGGTTGTTGGGGCCGGGGGGAATGCGCAGTTTCTTGCCGATGGCGGCGGCTTCGGGGTCGGAAGCGAACAGGGCGGGGTCGAAGGTGTAGTCGGGGTTTTCGGCCCAGACGACGACCCGCAGGGTTTCGTTGACGGGCCGTTTGGCTTTGTCGGCGGCGATGGAGCAGGGGAAATGGGCGACGAGGAGTCCGTTGGTGCCGTAGGCCCGCAGGGTTTTCTGTTCCAGGCGGATTTCGATTTTAGAGAGGCGCGGGAGGCGCTTGCCGCGTATGTCGGGGACGTGGACGACGGCGCCCACGGGGGGGGAGGGCCATGGCAAGGCGGGGTTCAGGCGGCGGAGGGTGGCGCGGTAAAGGTGGTACTGTTCGGCGAGCCGTTCTTCGAGGGTGGAATGGCCCAGACGGGTTTGCCGGGAGCGTTCGAG
>CAYODC010000010.1:12295-21338 GCA_964402575.1 uncultured Verrucomicrobiota bacterium | reverse complement strand
CCAGGCGGACGTGGAAAAGGCCATTGCGGTGGCGGCGAAGAAGGCGGAGGAGTCGCCCGTGGTGCTGCAGGCGGTGACCGCGCCGATTGCGTTGAATGGCGGGGGCGCCGGGGCGCCGGTGGAAGTGGCCGGGGCGGCGATCGGGTGGCGGGTGAGTTTCTAGGAAGAGGGGGGGGAGGGGGGAGGGGAGAAGGGGGATGGGGGAAGGGGGATGGGGGAAGGGGCGGAGAAGATTGTAGCGCCCACCTTTCTCCTATTCCATTCTTCCGTTTTCCGCCGGGGGCCTCAGCGCATGGACGCGAGTTTCCGGCCCCAGTCGCGGGCGCGGTCGAGTTCGCCGGCCTTGAGGGGCCCGTACATGCCGGTGACGCGGAAGCGCTGGCCGCGGGCGAGGGGGTTGTAGCCGGCTTTCTTCAAAGCCTGGAGAATGGCGCCGGTGGCGCCGCCGGGAGAGAACCACATACGGGTTTCAAAGGCGGCGGCGCGTCCCTTGCCGGGAGGCAGGGATTCCAGCCAGGTGCGGAGGGCCGGGTGGGACAAGTCCGGCGGGGCGGGGAAGCTGGCGGCCTTCTTGCCGATGGTTTCGCGGATGGAGTCGGTGGGCAAACGAAAGGCGAAGAGGGGGGAGCCGGCGACGACGAGGCCGGCGCCGGCAAGGGCTTCGGGGGTGGCTTCGGCGGTGGAGAGGGCCTGGGCGCCGGGGCCGAGGCCTTCGGCGATGGCGCGGGCGATGGCGGCGGTGTTGCCCCATAGGGATTCGTAGACGACGCAGGCTTTCATGGGACCTCTTGAGGGTTGGGGGGGAGAGACGGGAGCATCGATTGCAGGGCCGGGTTCATGTCGTGCACTAAATAGTCGTTGAGCGCATCCCGGGCATCGGGCCAAGGATCGAGGGCGGCCAGGGCCTGCTGGCGGAGCGTGCGGCATTCCTGCACGAGGGCGGGAGCGCCGCCGGCGAAGACGCAGGCGGCGGTGGGTTGGCGTCGGGCGCGGTCGAGGCCGAGGGTTTTTCCGGCGGAACGTTCGTCGCCGGTTTCGTCGAGCAGGTCGTCGGCGAGCTGGTAGGCGGTGCCGAGGGCGTAGCCGGCCTGGTGCAGGGCCAGGCGGAGGGGGGCGTCGGCGCCTGCGGCGGCGCCGGCGGCGAAGGCGAAGAGGGCGCCCGTCTTGCGGCGGGCGATGTCGAGGATCTTTTCCCGTCCGGGGGTGGCCTGGCGCAGGAAGAGTTCCTGTTCAGCTTCGGCGTTGCAGAGTTCGGCGCAGAACCGGACGAGGTCGTTGGCCAAGGGGCAGAGGGTTTCGCCGGAAAGCAGTCCGATGGCCTGGATGAGCAGGACGTCGCCGGCGAGGATGGCGCCGTGGGTGCCATAGGTTTTCCAGAAGGTGGGAGCGTGGCGCCGGAGGAGGGCGCCGTCGATGACATCGTCGTGCAGCAGGCTGGCGGCGTGGACCAGTTCGACGGCGGCGGCGGCGGGAACAAGAATCGATTCCGGGACTTGGCGGGCGATGCCCAGGCGGAGGGCGAGGCGGGCGCGGAGCATCTTGCCGGGGCCGAGGATCCGCGGCACGCCTCCGTCGAGTCCGGCAAGGACGGTGGGGGCGAGGGCCCGGGCCATGGCGTCGGAGACCCGGGCGAGGCCGGCGGAAACGGGGTCAGCATTCACAGGCATCGGCATGGGCCCAGCATCCTACACCGCCGGGGGGGCTGTCAACGGCAAGGCGGGGGCGGGGAGGGCAAACGCATCTACATCCTCCGATCCATTCAACGCAAGAGTCGCAAGAGACGCGAAAGGAACGCAAACGCCGGACCGAACCGCCAGACCGGAAAATCGAATGGAGGGATTTCCAAACAGGCGCAAGGCAACGGAGTATCCCGCCGGCGCTTACGAATGTATGCGCCCGCCTTATGCGTTACATGGCTGTTTGGTTCGGGCTGATTTTTCGGGGTTTTAGATGCGTTTGCCCTGGCGGGCGGACGCGGTCAATCAAAGGCGGGCGGCGATATCGCGGAAGGCGCGGCGGATGTCGTCTTCGCCGGGGATCTGGCGGTGGCGCATGAGGACGTTGCCGTGGCAGATGGTGGTGTCGACGCATTCGGGGGTGGCGGCGTAGACGAGGTCGGAGACGAGGTTGTGGCCGGGGACGAGGCCGGTGTGGTTCAGATCGACCAGAATGCAGTCGGCGAGCTTGCCGACGGCGATTTCGCCGGCGTCGAGGCGGAACATCTGGAAGGCGTCGGCGGTGGCGGTGCGGTAGATATCGGCGGCGGAGCAGGCGACGGGGTCGAGGGTGTCGACCTTGGCGAGGAGGGCGGCGGTGCGCATTTCGGAGAACATGTCGTAGCGGTTGTTGGAGCAGGCGCCGTCGGTGCCGAGGCCGAAGCGGATGCCGGCGCGGCGGGCGGCGGATTCGTTGAAGATGCCGGAGGCGAGCTTCATATTGGAGGAGGGGCAATGGGCGAGGGCGGCCTTGCGGCGGACGATCAACTCGCGGTCGGAGTCAGAGAGCCAGACGCCATGGGCACCGATGAAGCGTTCGTTGAGGAGGCCTTCGGCGTCGAAGACTTCGGCGGGGGTTTTGCCGGTGGACTGGAGGCATTCGTCGGTTTCGCGCTTGGTTTCGGAAAGGTGGGTTTGGACGATGAGGTCGTGGGTCTGGGCGAAGTCGCGGCAGATGGCGCGCATTTCGGGGGAGGTGGTGTAGAGGGCGTGGATGCCGACGGAGAGTTCGATGCGGGAGGGGTAGGATTGGGCGAGGGCGAGGTGTTCTTCGAGGTCGCGGCGGAGGCCGTCGAGGGCTTCGGGGCCGGGGGGGATGATGTTGGGGTGGCTGAAGTTGGCGCGGAGGCCGCTTTCGTAGAAGGCGCGGAGGCACTGGGGGGTCTGCCAGTACATGTCGAAGACGGCGGTGATGCCGGAGCGGATCATTTCGAGGCAGCCGAAGAGGGTGCCCCAGTAGATGTGGTCGGGGGTGAGGCGGCGTTCCATGGGCCAGATGATGTCGTTGAGCCACTCGTGAAGCGGGAGGCCGTCGCCGAGGCCGCGCATGAGGACCATGGCGGCGTGGCAATGGACGTTGGCGAAGGAGGGGAGGATGGCCATGCCGGTGGCGTCGAGCGCCTGATGGGGGGGGAGGGAGGCGGGATCGAGGCGGGGCTCGATTCGGGCAAAACGGCCATTTTGAACAAGAATATCGCAGGTTGCCTGGTCCAAGCGGGCATGTTGAATCAGCAGGTCCATGGGGAGCGTCCTCCGTCGAACAGGAATGATCGGGATGGGAAAGGCATATCGGGCATTCAAAGCGGTTGGCGAAGAAAAGGCCAGAAAAAACGAGACGGAGGATCCGTAGGCGTAACACATTCGGACGATCTGGCGGTTCCGCCTGTGCTGGGGAGACGCATCCACGTTCATCGATCCCTGCAGCAAGGGGTGAAAGCGGCAGGCGAGGATCGAAAGGGTGCCATCCCGTTCGTCATGTGCGGCAATGGAGAGTGAAAGCGAAAAATGGCTGGTATTTTTTCAGAATTTTAGGTTTACATAAACGACACTCATTCAAAGCGGTGCCAAAACCGGACAGGGTGGAACACGGTCTTCCTACTGCTGGGAACAGGCGGTTGGGGCAGTTTTCGGGAGGGCGGGGCTCCGCCTCGGCAATATTTCCCGGAGTTGCGCAAGTGTATCTTATGACCTAATATGATCACATATAGATGGATACGAATATTATTGATGGCGAGCAATCTCTATATTCGGCAAGCGGGTTGCGATCAATCCATTGCTTTTATGAAAATCGGAAAACGGCACATGCCTCTGGAGGGATGGTCGATATGTCGCGTGGGTTGGTAATGAAAGCCGATGCTCACCCATAGACTTATTTCCGTGTTTCAAACAGTTTGGAAAGACCATCATATAACCTCAAATAATGCCCCCGCGGAGCGGGGATGGACTGATCAAGCCATGGGGATGGGGGCAAGACGAGGCAAATGGCCGGTTGGGCGACGCCATTTGGGAGAGCGGTTGGGGCGATCAATCGTTTCGTTTTACCCTTGCAAATAGCGGGGGGGGGTCGTAGATTTTCAGAGCGAGAAGTGGGACTATAACAAATATCGTGACTACACAATCCGATTTTCGGTGAAAACGATCAACAGGGTATGGCAAACGGTGAATGGATAGGGATTTGCCGAGAGGAAGGGCCATGAAGCAGGCGGTACAACAGCGGGGGGGACAACATCGGCGGCGGAGGCTTGTTGCGCTGTCGTGCGCGGCATTCCTGGCGGCATCGGCGGCCCATGCGCTGGTGGTGCAGATCGATCTGGGGTGGGGATACGGAGAAGGGTGGACCGCGGGGAACGCGGAGGCCAACCTGATCAACGACTACCATTTGCAGGAAGGGTCGATCGTGCAGGTGATCATGTACAACACGCAGACGGATCCTCCCCCTGCGGGATATCCCTCGGCGTCCAATCCCAACGCGAACTTCGGGGATCCGTTTGGGCAAGGCACGGGTGATCTGTCTTCCGAGCCCTATGAGACAGGGCACATACCGAGCACCCTCGACGCCTACGATCCATTTGGAACGCCCGAGGGGCATGTGATTGCGTACACCACGCACATTGGCCCGGCCATTGACGACGGCAGTGGAAACTACTGGTACAACATTTTCGGGCAGTTCCAGATTTTGGGGACTTGGGACCGCCTGTATGTTCGCGTGTTTGGCCAGGATGATTTCTACGAGAGCGATGCCAGCGGGAACATATTGTGGGCGAGCTATTGGGGGATTGGTTCGGTCCAGACCAACACGAGTTTCGGCGACACGTGGTATTTGCCGCCGATCGACAACATCGTTGCCGCCAACTCGAACTATTTCTACATCATTCCCGAGCCGGGGACGCTGGCGCTGCTGGGGTTGGGAAGCCTGGGGCTGATCGCCGGAAGGCGGCGTCGGTCCAAACACGAAACGGAAGCGGCGAGACAAACCCGAGTGGAAAAGAATGGGGCGGCGTCATGAACGGGTTCCTTCATCGGCATGGTCTGCTGCTGGCCGGTGCGTTGATTCTGGCGGCGCCGCCTGCTGTCCGGGCGCAGTTGGTGGACAATCTGGATGTGGGCAACGCGGTTCCGGTGACGGATGCCTTGGGGCGCAATCTCTTGGGAACTTGGGACTACCCCGAGGAGTCTTGCCGTATCGAAGTGCGTGAAGTCGGTCCGATGATCTACCCGCCCGATCCGCAAACGGGCGAAGGAAATGAAGAAAAGAATCCCTTGGTGCGCGAGGCCTATCTTGGGTACGGAGTTGTGGGCGACAACCCCGGCAAGTTCAGCATCGGATTCAGCAACCGGCTGGCGCAGGGAACATCGTACTTCGTGCGGGTCTACACGCCTCCGGGGGCGCTGGATGAAGCCATATATTACGCCGATACGACGCCGTTTGACGGCCCCCCTGCCGGAGTGGCGAGCCTGAACGTGGAATTCCAGGGATTGCGGCTGGTGAGCGGGGAAGAAGACGTGGACACGGACGGGGACGGGATTCCGGATGCGCTCGAGAACGAAATCGACACCATTCCCAGTGAACGCGATTCAGACAACGATGGCTATAACGATTGGTTCGAGGCGTTCTACGTCCCCTATATGGACCCCTTGGTGTCGAATGAAGTCGATTTCGCGGTTTCGCTGAATTCCCCGATCGAACCGGGGACCGAGCCCCACACGGTGTCGTGGTGGACCTTGCCGGTGCCGGGAATGACCTATCTACTGGAATACACCGACGCGCTGCCTTTCGAGGAAGAGTTCACCGTCGTGATCGAAACCAACGTCGCCACGGACGCCTTTCTGCAGGTGCCCGTGGATGATCTTCTCGGGACCAACGATCCGACCAAGGGCTTCTTCCGCGTGACGGTGCCTTATCCCGGGCCCTAGCCCGCTGCGAGTTTGGTTCCCGGCCGGCGAGATTTGGCGATTCAAGCGAAGGATGGAAACGCATGAGCACGGATAGGACGACCCATGGGCAAGGAGCCGGCGGAATGCGCTGGGCGGCATTGGCGCTGGTTCTCGGACTGGTTCCGGCGGTGCTGGCGCAGCAGACGGTGACTTGGCGCGGCGAGGTGAGCAGCGGCTTGTGGTGGAACGGCACGTCGCCCAAGCCTTGGTGGTATATCTCCTGGGGCAACGAGCAGGAACGCCCTGACCTGACTTGGCGCACCGCCAACGATCTCGTCTTCGACAACAACAACCAGACGACCCACGATGTGAACGGGAACGACTGGTACTACGTCCGGACGCTTACGCTCGCCAGCGGCGCCTCCAGCGCCCGCACCTTCGGGCGCACCGGCAGCGCCGGCATCGACATGCGCGGCTCCGGCACGCTCAAGATCGAAAACAACAGCACGGCCGGCCACGTGTTCAATATCCCCGTTTCCCTCGTGGACGGAACGACCGAATTCAACCCCGTCAACGGCAACCTAACGTTCAACACGGACGTCTATCTGGCCAACAATTGGCTCGAGGTGTACGGCAACAACGCCAAATACCTCTATCTGAACGGCGTGGTGAACGCCAACGGCGGCAGCGGCGGCGTCGCGGTCAAGCAGAACAGCGTCGTGGTGCTGACGAACAACAACACCTTCACGGGCGGCCTGTGGGTGGAGAAGGGCACGGTCCAACTCAACACAAGTACGAATGCGATGGGCGCGGGCGCCGTCAGCGTCGGGACCAACGCAACGCTGGATTTGCAGTACGACACGGTGAGCTTGCGGCCGGTGGCGTTGAATCTCTACAACGGCAAGGTGACGAAATCCACGGGGGCGACCATCACGTACCGGGGCGATCTGACTTCCTACAACAGCTCGACGGTTTCGGTCACGGATACCACGCTGAATTTCTCCGGCGGATTCGCGATTTCCGGCGGCACCCTTACGTTCACGAACTCGGTCGAAGCCGGCATGACCACCGGATCGGGCGGCATGACCGGTTCGGGCACCTTCGCCAAAGACGGGTCCGGGGTTTTCCGGTTGTATCCGGGCACTCACAGCGGGAATATTTCCCTGAACCAAGGCGAAATTCGCCAGTACACGGGAACAATGACCGGTTCCGGAACGATGACGATGGTCGGCGGGACGAAATACAGTTCCTATGGCACCGCCGAGATGACGATGACCAAGGCGCTGGTGCTCAGCGGCAACGTCGGGCTGGCGGTCTACAGCACGGGCGGATTGATTTTCACCAATACGGTCGGATTGGGCGGCGGCATGCGGATCGTCACCAACAACAACCAGGTGACATTGTCCGGCGTGATTTCGAACGGCGGCCTGGCCAAGGCGGGGGCCGGAACGATGGTTTTGTCGGGGGCGAACACGTACGCATTGGGCACGCTGGTCAGCGCGGGGACGCTGGAAGGAACGACGACGAGCTTGCAGGGGGCCATCACCAACAATGCGGCGGTGGTGTTTAACCAGAGCGGCAACGGCACGTATGCGGGAGTGCTCAGCGGCACGGGAACGTTGACCAAGCAAGGGACCGGGACCGTGACCTTGTCGGGCACCAGCACCCAGAGCGGCGGCACGACGGTCAGCGCGGGCACGTTGCTGGTGAGCGGATCGCTGGGCAGTTCAGCCGTTACGGTTTCGAGCGGGGCGACCTTGGCGGGGGCGGGGACGGTGGGGTCGATCGCGTCGCTGGCGGGCACGGTGAGCCCGGGCAATACGTCGGGGGCGGGCACGCTGACGGTCAGTGGCGCGGCGGCGCTGGGCGGCGGGGCGTACACGTGCGACATCACGGGGACGGGCAGCACGGATTGCGACAAGATTGCGGCGGGCGGGGCGGTGGCGTCGTCGTCGGCGCTGACGATCAACCTGTCGGCGTCGGCGCCGAGCGGGTTTGACGAGTACGCCTCCTACAGTTGGACGGTCATGAGCGGCAGCTCGGCCAGCGCGGCGAACATGTCGATCGGCACGAAGTGGACGACGAGCGGGACGCTGGCGGTTTCGGCCAGCGGAAACACGATCGTCGTGACGCACACGCCGGCGGCGCCGGGCAAGCCGATCGTGGCGGCGACGGACGGCACCTCGACGGCGCAGGTGGAGCTGAGCTGGGAAGATGTGTCGGGCGAGACGGGCTACGTGATCCGGCGCAACACCGTGGACACCTATGCCAGCGCGACGGTGCTCTACACGAATGGCGCGGGCGTCACGACCTACAACGACACGTCGGCCGATCCGGGACAGCTCTATTATTACTGGGTGACGGCCACGAATACCGGCGGCAGCACGGCCAGCGATTCCAACAGCGGTTACCGGCGGTTGACGGCGCCGGGCAGCGTGGCGGCGACGGACGGGAGCTCGACGGCGAACATCGCGGTGACGTGGGACGCGGCGACGGGAGCGACGGGTTACCACGTCTATCGGGATACGGATTCGGATCCCGCGGGGGCGACGGCGCTGGGGGAGCAGACCAGCGGCTTCACGGACACGCCGACGGCGGGACAGTTGTATTACTACTGGGTTGTGGCGTCGAACAGCACCAGCAGCAGCACGAGCGACTGGAGCACGGCCAATTCCGGCTACGTCAAGCTGACGGCGGTGGCCGGGGTGGCGGCGACGGAGAACGATGCCACTAAGGTGACGGTGACGTGGACGGACAGCAATGCGGGGGAGACGGGCTACACGGTGTGGCGCAGCGACGATTCCGACAGCGGCAACGCGGCGCTCATCAGCGGCGCGGCGCTGGGGGCGAACGTAATCACCTACGACGACTCGACGGCGGTGGCGGGGCAGACGTACTACTACTGGGTGCGGGCGACGAACAGCACGAGCGCGAGCCTGAGCGATTTCGGCACGCCGGACACGGGCATGAAGACGCTGACGGAGCCGACCACGGCGGCCTCGTCCATTGTCTTCAGTAGCCTGGACACGACGTCCTACACGGTGGGATGGACGCGCGGCGACGGTGATTACGTCCTGGTGGTGGCTAAGCAGGGCGGCGCGCCGACGGATCCAAGCGACAGCACGGCCTACGACGCCAACGCGGCTTTCGGATCGGGCGACACGACGGCCGCG
>CAYODC010000010.1:0-12285 GCA_964402575.1 uncultured Verrucomicrobiota bacterium | reverse complement strand
ACGTCGGTGCCGGTGACGGGGCTATCGGCGGGCACCGAATACACCTTTGCGGTCTATGAGTTTAACGGCGTCGCCACGCCCAACTATCGGACGAGCGACGAGCCGACGGGGACCCGCTCCACGCTCGTGGCGGAACCGACCACGCAGGCGTCGGGGATCGCCGTGGGCACAGTGAACGAAGCTTCGCTGGCGAACATTACGTGGACAGATGGCAACGGCGCCAGCCGCCTGGTGGTGGTGAAGGCCGGGGCTGCTGTGGACAGCTTCCCGGTGGACGGAGCGACCTACACGGCTCATGCTACGTTCGGTTCGGGAACGCAGATCGGCACGGGCAACTACGTGGTGCACGCGGGTAGCGGGCCGCTGGCGAGCTTGGGAGGGCTGACGCGCGATGTCGTCTACCACTTCCGTGTGTTTGAATTCAACGGCACGCTGGGCACCACGGCGAATTTCCTGACGGATACCGCCACGGGCAATCCCATCAGCCAGACGACAAGGGCGGCGAATCCGGGTTCGCAGCCGACGGATTTTGCCATCACGGCGGTGGGAAGCAACCAGTTCACCCTGACCTGGACCAAGGGCACGACGGGGACCAATACCTTGGTCGCGATCCGGGCAACCTTTGCGCCTGCCAATCCGGTTGACTTGACCAGCTACACGGCCAATACGGCGTTCGGGAGCGGTACGGATCTTGGATCAGAAAGCTATGTGGTGTACAACGGCACGGGCGAAAGCGTGACGGTGACCGGGTTGGAACCGGGAAAATACTACGTGCTGGAGGCGACCTCCTTCAACGGAAGCGGGGGTTCCGAAAACTACCGGGACACGGACAGTCCGGCGACAGTGAACGGCTACACCTTGATGGCGGAGCCGTCACAGGCGACGAGCATCGCATTCGGGACGCTGGCCGATACGAGTGTGGCGGTGTCGTACACGGCCGGGGGCGGGAACAGCCGGTTGGTGGTGGCGAAGGCGGGAAGCGCGGTGGATTGGCTGCCGGCGGACGGGACGGCGTACTCGGGCGAGAACAACGCCTTTGGTTCGGGGACGGAGCTGAGCGCGGGCAACTTCCTGGTGCACCGCGGGGCCAGTCCGTTCACGCTTTCCGGGCTGACGGCGGCGACGGAGTACTACATCCGGATCTTCGAATTCACGGGGACGAACACGACCATCAACTACAACACGAACGCGGCGTCGGGCAACCCGAACAACCGGTACTCGCTCTCGACCGAGCCGACGGCGCACGGGACGTTGACAGCCACGGCGGTCTCGGACACGGAAATCGACCTGGACTGGGGCGATGCGACGGGCGAGAGCGGGTTTATCATCGTGCGGCAGACGGCGGATTCGGGTTGGACGGCGCCGGCGGACGGCACGGCCTATTCGGTGGGCGCGGGGCTGGGCGGCACGATCGTCTACGTGGGCACGGCGGCGGGGGCGGGGTCGACGACCGACAGTTCGCTGACGGCCAACACGGCCTACTACTACCGGATCTATCCCTACGCCTACAACGGAACGGCGGGGAACGCGACCTACAACTACCTGACCAGCGGCACGCCGGGCAGCGCCAACGCCACGACCGGGAAGGCCGAGCCCGCGTCGAGCTCGACGATCACGTCGTTCCTGCCGGCGAGCGGATCGAGCGCCACGCTGATCTGGGACAACTCCGGATCGGCTGACGGGACGATCATTTTGGTGAAGTCGGGCTCGGCGGTGAACTCGAATCCGGCCGATTGGAATGGCTACACGGCGGACACGGTGTTTGGGGCTGGCGGGACCGGCGACCAGATCGGGACGGGCAACTACGTGGTGTACGCGGCGGCCGGCAAGAGTGGCAGCGTGACCATCACGGGGCTCAGCGCCGGCACGACCTACCACGCGGCGGTCTATCCGTACAACGGTTCGGCATCGTTTCTGAACTACCGCACGACTTCGCCGGCGACTGGCAGCGTGGTCATTTTGCCGGATCCGTCGGTGGCGACGGCGACAGCGGACGGCAAGACGCTGATCGACCTGGCCTGGACGAAGCACGCGTCGTACGACGTAATGATCGTGTACAAGTCCGGCAGCGCCTCGACGGCGCCGACGCAGGGTTCCCCCTATAGCGTCGGTAGCGACTGCGGCGGCGGCAAGGTGATCTACAAGGGGTCGGGCTCGGCGTTGGAGCACGTGGTGGCGTCGGGCACGGCGCATTACTATGCCTTTTACTCCACCAGCGGGAACTATTACTCGGCGGGGCTGACGGACAACGAGTCCACGACATCGTTCGCCACGGACGAGGTTACGGAGACGTTCTCCTACACCAATGCCACGACGCTTTCCGGCTTGAATGGTGAAACCGGCTGGGGGGGGGCCTGGAGCATCGGGGCCGGCACGTTCACCTCTGTTTCGGGAAGCTTTTCCGCCCAAGCCAACTATCCGGCCATGTCTGGCAACAAGGTCAAGACGACGGTGGCCGATGCCGGCAGCAGCACGGCGTTCCGCCAACTGGACGAGACCTACACGAATGGCCGCCTGTATTTCGGCTATGTGATGAACTACCAGTACGACGGTGCGGGAAAGTACGAGGGGCTTTCGCTGTACTGGGGAACCTCCGAGGAGAAGCTGTTTGTCGGTGAAATCGCCAGCGCGGACCAGCAGCTCGGCATCGACAGCACCGGATCCTCCACGAGCCTGACGAAGGGCTCGGGCAACGACTACATCATCGTGGGCTACTACTGCTGGACAAACGGGATGGCCTATGCCAGCGCCTACAAGATCGGCACCGACAGCGTGCCGACGGATGAGCCGACCACGTGGAACGTGTCGGTGGCGAAAGCCAGCAATTCCGTGGGCTGGGTGAACACGATCCGGCTCGGCGCAGGGGCGTCCTCGGGCACGCCCGGCGACGTCTATTTCGACGAAGTGCGCATCGCCACGAACTGGAGCGACTTGCTGGGCGTGGTGCCGTCGAAGCCGGAGGATCCGACGAACCAGACGGCGACGGCGGATGGCAATGAAATGGTTCGGCTGGCCTGGACGAAGAACGGCGCGGGCAGCAGCGTGATGATCCTGCACAACACCAACGCGATTTCGACGGATCCGACCGACGGGGTGGGTTATGGCGAGGGGAACACACTCGGCGGGGCGACGGTCATCTACAAGGGATCCGCGACGGAGCTGGAGCACGTGGTGACGGCGGGCACGACGAACTTCTACAAGTTCTATTCCTACAGTTCCGCCAGCTACTATTCGACGGGGGTGACGGCTGCCGTCACCAACGATGCCTATGCCGCGCATGAAAAGGTGAATCCGTTCAGCTACACCAACAAGACATCGCTGGCGCTGGGCAATGCCGCCAAGGGCGGGCAGGGCTTCGGGGAGAACTATTGGTCGGTGGACAGCGGGACGTGGACGGTCCAGACGAATTATGCGACCGCGGTGACCGATGACACGCCCAAGTTCCTGAACCTGGAGAACTATCCGGACATGGCCGGCAACCTGGTGTATTGCACCATGTCCGACAACTCCGCCGCCAAGGCGCAGCGGTCGCTGGCGAGCAGCATCAGCACGGGCCAGTTCTACATCGCGTTCATGATGTCCTACCAATATTACGGGGCGAACAAGTGGGCGGGTGTCAGTCTGTTGAATAGCAGCGGGACGGAAAAGGCCTTTCTCGGGAAGGGGTCGGGTGCCAACTGGAGTACGCTGGCCATCAGCGACGGCACGACGCCCTACTGGTCTTCCTTTGATCTGGCCCAGTATTACTCTTCCGATGGGCATGGCAATACCGGCAACGTATACCTGGTCATCGGCAAGTACAATTTCGACGACGACCTGTTCCAGGCGAAGGCGTACCGGATTCTGGACACGGCGGAGTTTCCCGCTTCGGAACCGAGCTGGGACGTGAGCCAGACGATGACGGGGGTGGACAACATTGCGCGGATCCAGCTCAACGCCGGCGCCAGCGCTGGCAATCCGGGCAAGGTGTTCTTTGACGAAATCCGCTATGGCACGGCGTGGTCGGATTTGATTGCCACGGTCTGTCCGACGTGGGCGGGCAGCAACATGATCAACAACGCTGCGTGGACGTTGCACACGAGCAACTGGTTGGGCAACAGCGAAGCGTTCCAGTTCCAGTCCTATCCCCCGGGGCCGGGGCAGACGGCGAGCATCGTGTTCGACTGGGGGAAGGATGGCACGTATGCCTCGTCCAATTCCATGACGTGGTGGAAGAGCGAGAACAACAACAGCTACTGGACGAACATGGTGCAGTTGACGGCGGCGGGCGTCGTCACCAGCCGGTACGTGGCCACGGGGGCCGGGTGTACGCCTGCGCAGACGAACAATCCGCGACTCACGGTACAGAACCTGAATCCGCCCCCGTCCGCGACGGCGACGCAGGACAGCGTGAACACCAACAGCCAGATCAACCTGGCGTGGACGCGCGGCATTTCGGGCGATGCCAAGGATGTGATCGTGGTGCGCCGGACGGACAACAACAACTGGACGGCGCCGGTCAATGGGCAAACCTACAACGCGGGCGATCCGCTGGGGCTCGGCACGGTGGTGTACCGCGGGTCCGCGACCAGTTTCAGCGACACCGGCTTGCCGCCCAACGACATGCAGTACTACCGATTCTATTCCGAGAACTGGACGTACTACTCGGCGTCGTACGCCGAAGCCCAGGCGACGACCGCCGAAGGGACGCAGGAGATCACGATTGACGGCGATCCGGCGGATTGGCGCGGGACGGCCTCGACGCTGGTGGACAGTTCCGCCAGCTCGCTGCAGGAATACATCTGGACGGACAAGCTGGGGGAGGTCCGGGTGGATCACGGCGACCATCAGAACGGCGACATTCGGGAATTCCGCGTTTATGCGGACGCGGACTGGGTGTATTTCCTGGTGCGGATGACGAACATTACGGAGACATCCAAGCCGTTCGTGGCGATTGGGATGGATACGCGGATGAACTCGGGGAGCACGGCGTTGAACTGGCTGGGGGACGACTCCGGCACGTTCATCGGCGACGGGTATGCGCAGGGCGGGGCGGCGCATTTCCCCGAGTACCAGCTCAACATCCATTCCGCCGGCGGCGGGGTGCAGATCGAGGCCTACAAACACGATGGCACGTTCTGGTACGGCCCGGGCGAAACGCGGGAAGTCGCCATCAGCGACACCTACGATGCGATCGAACTGAAGGTGGCGCGTTCGGAGCTGAATTTGGTTGGAGCGAAGACCGCGCGCTTCACGGTGGCGTCGTTCATCAACTCGGGCGTCTGGAACAACGACGGCGACGGCACGGCGCACATTGCGGACAACACGGCGGCCGCGGTGGATGCCTTGTCCATCCCGCCCTGGACGGTGGCGGACAACGACGCCAAGCTGTCGGCCTGGCTGGAGGACATCAGCGACGCCGACATCGACTTCTGGGTGGATGTGAAGTTCGGCGTGGCGGGGCTGTCGGACAATGTGCGGCCAACGACGCCGGTGCTGGTGACGCCGACGAACACGGCGCCGGTCACGGCCAGTCCGACCCTGAGCTGGCAGAAGTCGACCGACTCCGACGGGCAGGTGACGGGCTATCTGCTGGAAATCAGCACGAACGAGCAGTTCAACGGGGTGACGGGCACGGAGAACGGCACGATCCAGTTGCGGGTGCATTTGAATCCCGACACCACGAACTACGTGTTCACCACCTCGGCATCGCAATACTGGTGGCGGGTGCGGGCGCGCGACACGGCCGGACAGCTTTCGACGGCGACGACGCACACGTTCAACGTGGTGGGCAAGCTGGACACGGAGGGGCCGCGGCCGACGCTGCTCTACATCGGCACCAACGTGGCCGGCTACCTGGCGGGGGAGTACGACACGCAGATCGAGAAATACGGACCCATCCAGAGTGTTCTGGACCGCGAAATCCGCGACACGAACAACCTGTTCGGCTTTGTGCTGCGCTGGGAAGACGCGACCGGCGTTTATGCCACGAACAGGATGCGTTCCACCGACAGCCCGCCCAACGGCGCGGGCGGCTTCGCCTGGAACATTGTGGACACCGGCGGGCGCGTGTCGCCCAACTGGGACCTGTACGAAACGAACACCCAGACGGGGGCCACCCGCGACTGGGGCTACGACGAACCCTTCCCGGCCACCAACACGCAGGCGACCGGCAACAGCGACCTGGTGATGACGAACTACATCCTCTCGGCTTTTGCGGTGACCAACTATGACCCCAACAAGGAATACTACCTGACGGTCAGCGCCGAGGATGCCTACGCCGAGGGCGGGAGTTGGTGGACCTATGGGTCATGGAACAGCTTCGGGGCCTCCACGTCGGAAACCTACAGTGGCTGGTGCGAAGACGGTCCGAACACCGCGCGCAACATCACGACGAACTATTTGATCCGCATCCATGTGACGGATGACGATCTCGTGCCGCCGTCGTCCAGCCAGGCGCTGGGGTGGGCAAATGACGGCACGAACGCCACGCTGGTGGTGTCGAACGACCTGGGCCGGCTCGAATACGTCGAAGGCGAAGGGCAGGACGTGCTCTACAAGATCACGGACGGCGCCTTGATTGGCCATCCGCTCTCATTCAGCTTCAACGCCTACGACTCGCACTACAAGGGCGTTGCCCTCGGCACGGAGGCCACCTATGAGACCGGCGGGCACACCTTGACCAACACCTCGTTCGTGGCCGTCAACTGGCAGACCAATTGGGCGAACTACGACGCGGCGCGCAGCCTGGTGGCCGACACCACCGACGACGAAACCATGCTGACATGGCGCTGGGCCAGCATCACCACGCAGGATGTGACCAAGCTGTGGGGGCCGGATGGCTTGTCCGGCCCGCTGGGCGTGACCAACCTGGTCCAACTCGATCTGTTCGACGTGGACAACGACCGCGATGGCGACCAGGCCAGCGTCCGGCAGAACTTCGGGCGCATCGTGCTGGAAGATGACGACGCGGTCGATCCGGTGGTGGATGACGCCGCCCTGCAGGTGCTCGGCACCGGCCTGGCCAAGGAATACGTGCTGGCCAACCTGGTGGAATGGGATTTCCTGAACGGGACGAATTCGCTGACGTCCACAAATGTGGCCAGCAACGTGGTGGCCAGCGCCGTTTCCCATGGGGGCAGCGGCGGAACGGTCAACCTGAGGGATGCCTCCACGGGCGTTCCGAGTCCCAAAGCGTTGTATACGGAAGCCCCGTATTACAACACGAGCAACTATCGGTTCCTGCAGTTCACGGTGGCTCCGGAGACCACCACGCGGACAATCCGGGCATCGAGCCTCAGTTTCGACAGCCGCGTGACGACGCTGAACGGGCCGGACACCTTGGAACTTTGGGGAACGATGCCGGGCGGGTCAGAGACCCTGTGGGCGACCAACACCATTGACCTGTCCGATCCCGACCATCCGGTGGGGACGAACTGGAACGGGTATTCCATGAGCGTGGCGATGCCGGCGGCCACGACCGGGACGGTGACGTTCAAGCTGGTGGCCCGGGTGACGGACACGAACCATTTGGTATCAAACGCCAACGCCAACTGGTACATCGACAACTTGATCCTCTCGGGCTACACGTTGAGTTCGGAGGGTGGCGCGCAGGTGACGGACCACGACCTGGCGAAGGGCACGGCGCAGTTCGCGTTGAGCGCCCATGACGTGTACAGCGGGCTGGACATGACGACGGGATCCACGACGGGGCGCGCGCCGCGGGTCGATTTCTGGAACGCCTCCCAGTCCGTGTGTCCGGTGACGAACGCCTACATCACCAACGGGATGACGAGCGCGACGGGGTCCACGCCCATGGCGATTTCGGATTACGCGCCGGGGGCCTCGGACCTGAAGCAGATCGCGCTGGGAACCGCCGGAGCGCCGCTGACCTATTATGCGCGCTTCACGGTGGACGACGCCGATGCGGACCGCGACGGCGACTGGCGATCGGTGGCCTACACGACGACGAACACCGTGTATGACGAGGATTCGAGCAAGCCGTCGCGGGGCTATCTCTTCGGCGGGCCTTTGGGAGTCTTCGTGGACGGGACCCTCACCAAGGCGGTGTCGAGCGGCAACAGCCGCGAATATCGCATCAACGACGAGCAATTGCAGACGGCGGCGGCCACCTCCATCACCGTCAAGGTCAACCTTTACGACTACAGCGGATGGACGGTGCCGGCCTTGTCCTTCTCGAACGCGACGGCGGGGCTGATGTCGACCAACGGCTGGCTGACCTCCGTGGCCACCGACGCGGTCAACACGACCAACACCCCGGATGCGGTGATGGAGTGGCAGTTTGGCCAGAGCCAGGCGTCGACCCTGTTCAGTACGTATGAGAATGTGGTCAACGAGTTCCAGATCCAGTCGGTTTGGGACAAGGACGACGACCGGCAGGATGCGGGCGGCAACAACAACGACAACCTGGAACTGGCCAACGCCCGCATCGGCTATGTGACCTTCATCGACAACGACGCCGGCCAGGCCAACATCCAGAGCAACTGGAGTGCCTCGCTTGGCGAATGGCGCGTCCCGCAGGTGTTTCTGGGCCTGCCGGGCGACGCCGGGCGCAACAACCTCTACGTGAGCGGGCTGCCGGCTGCCACGAATGAAAGCACCGTGTTGGCGAATCTGACCAACCGGGTGTACGACAGCCAGTTGGCGAAGGTGTCAGCGACCGCGCCGTTGAGCGTGGTGTTGCCGATTTTCGACACGGGCGGTGGTGGAGGCGGCCGCACCATCAAGGGCGTGCAGCGCGGCACGACCCTGACCCAGGAATCAGTCAATGGCGGCTACAACATTACCAACACCTCGATCTCCATGGGGGCCGTCGTGGCGGACAACGCGGCCAACTACGCGGAATCCATGAGCTCGTCGTTGCCGCTGACCCGCATCGCCGCGCAGTTCCCGACCAGCGTCTGGACCTTCACATCGTTCTCCTACGACGACGTGGGCGACTGGCTGCCGGGCACGGATCCGGAAGACCACGTGATGACCGCAACACTTGTTGACGCCGACGACAACCGGCAGAACGACCAAATCTCGGCCAGCGTCGCTCTCGGCACGCTGCAGGTGCTGGACAACGACACGGTGGCGCCGGTGGCCCCGACCAATTTGAAGGTCAACGGGGTGGCCTTCAGCGGCGTTTTGGACCGGGCTACGGCGGCCTGGACGAATCAGCCCGAGTTCCTGGTGAGTTTCGAGCCGGCCGTGGACGGCGAGCCCGCCGCGACCGACCTGGAGAAATCGGGCATTGGCGAATACCGGACGGCGACGGCGAAGGCGGGCATTGGTCCCGACGCGGGCACGCCGATGGCGGTGCCGGCCGAGGGGGCGCTGGCCAACTACGGTTTCGAGAGCGGGTCGTCGTCGTGGACGCTCACCGGCGCTGAAATCTCGACCGAACAGGCCTATGAAGGAACCCATTCGGTGAAGATGCTGGGTTCCACGGCCAGCCAGACGGTGCAGCTGTTCAACACCAACGGGTTCGTGCCGCGCGTGGCCGTGCTGGGCGCGCAGTACATGGGCGCGGGCAGCGTCAACCTGACGGTCGAAGGCTTGAACGCGGTCGGCGGAGTGGTCGATTCCTTCCAGGTGGGCCTGACCGGCACGGCCGGGCAATGGACGGGCGCCGCGGCGACCTCCAATTCCCTGCCGACCACGGTGGACCAGGTGCGGGTGACGCTGACATCCGGCGCGGGCACCTACTGGGATGACATCCGCGTGCAGATCGAACTGCTGGATGGCGGGACGCCCATCGACGAAGTGAGCGCGCTGTTCACGGCGACCGAGCAGGGGCTGACGACGAACTACCTGTTTGCGGTGGACCGCGACAACAACCGGGCCGGCGACCGCAAGGCCAGCAGCGCGCCGACCGATGAAACCATCCCGGCGTTCGGGATCGCCTATGACATTACGCCGCCGACGGCGGTGCCATTGCCGGCGAATGCGGCCTCGACGGAGCTGGTGCCCGACCCGACCACGCAGTTCGACATCGTCTGGGACGCCGACACGGTCGGGCCGGACGATCCCAACAACGCGAACCATCCGACGCAGAGCGACGCCGACCGCGACCTGTTGTCGCCCTGGAGGAGCTACAAGATCTACTACGGCCCGTTCGATCCGACGCTGGTGCCGTCCGGCGATCCGGGCCATGGGAACGGGAATGCCTACATCTTCACGAACTTCATCGCAACGGGCGCCTATTCCAACTGGACGTGCATCACCTCCACGAACGCGGTGGCCGATCCGTCGGCGGGCGGAACGAACTACCTGGCGCTGACGAACCGGGGCCAGGAGTCCATCCGGCTCTTCGACCTGGATTTCGACCAGGATTACGCGGTGGTGGTGGTGGGCGTGGACAAGGCCGGCAACGAAGGGCCGGCGACGGCGACGAGCTGGGCGACGAACAACACGATCAAGTTCGCGGTGACGCAGGGCGTGCTGAAGGCCCGCGCGGCGGTGCTGAGCGCCTTTCCGACGAACAACAACCTGGAAGAAGCCGACAAGAGTGCGGCGGCGCTTTATTGGATCGCGGCGGGCCAGTCGAACGGGCAGGGGGCGGTGACGAAGGACTACGACCTGATCTATTGGGACGCGGCCTCGTTCCAGGAGACCAACAGCAGCACCTGGCAGAAGGTGGGCACGGTGCACAGCAACTGGTTCACGGATGCGCGCGGGCAGGATTACGGGCGCAACACGGTGCGGTTCTACCGGGCGTCGTACAAGGACCGCTGGCAGCGGACCGATCCGCAGACCGGGCTGCCGCGGACGCCGCTGGCGAGCGAGGATGTGTACGCGCTGCACAACGTGGTGCTGTCGGAGGGCTACAACTTCGTCGGGCTGCATGGCGAGCCCTACACCAACACGTTCGGGGCCGTGTTTGGCACCGACACGAACATCTGGCCGGCGGGGGACAGCCCGTCCACCGGGGCGACCAAGGTCGAGTTTTATTCGGCGGGCGTGAACGCGCCGGTATCCGAGGCCTATTTCTTCGGGCCGGGCGGGCATTGGTACAAGTCGGGCGGCGGGCCCACGCCGGTGACGACCAACCTGCAGGCGTCGAACTTCTTCACGCGCGGGTTCACGATCACGCTGCCGAAGCCGTTGCCGGCCCCCTATGCGACCACCACGGCGACCGATGTCAACTATCCCGGATCCAACGTGGCGGCGATGGTGTGGCATCCCGTGTTGAAGGTGCCGACCAACGGGCCGGGCGGGGGATCGTTCAGCCACACGATTTCCTGCGGGGACAATGATGGGCGCACGAATGTCTACGTCTACAACGTGGTGTCGCTGAACCTGCCGGTGGCGGTGCATCCAAGCGAATTGAACCTGCCGACCAATTTCGTGCGCACCGCGGCGCGCTCGGCGGACCAGATCTACAGCATCAACACGGCCACCAAGGGGGTGCTGGGTGGGAAGGCGATCTATTGCGACGGCGGCAACATCTGGCGGTATGTTCCTAATCCAGGCGACACCGTAGGCCCTGAGATCAGTGTCAACACGAAGGTGTTCAAGCCCAACGATGTGCTGATCATCAAGTCGTGCAACGGCGGGTTGAACACCAGTTGGACGTGGACCTACCACCCGACCAACTTCTACCGTCTGCCCACGCGCTGGATGGGGCAGTAGCGCGGGAGGGGGGGAGAGTTTTCCACGGTGTGGAAAAAAGTTTTCCACACTGTGGAAAATGTCCGTCCGGTTTTTCCACACCGTGGAAAAGGGCGCATGGATGTTCTGCGGATTGGCCACTGCGGGCGCGTGGAGACTCCGGATCGAGAACGGCACGAGGGCGTGCCGGCTCCCGTCCGGACGGAAAGGGATCCCCCTGGAGACCCGACGCCCTCGGCGGGCGGTTCCTGCAGCGAAGGAATCCCCCAAACCGCCGCGCCCGGCGGGCGCAGCTACAACGGATTCACCGCGCCCGGCGGGCGCAGCTACAACCGATCCGCCGAACTGGAGCTGCGCCCGCTGGGCGCGGCCATGATCCCGTGGGAAAAGAAGGGGCCCTCCCCGCAGAACTTCCATGCGCCCTGTGGAAAAACGCCAGGTGGTTGGGGGTTGAAGAAGAGGGGCCAGCGATGTTATGTAGGGGGCTGGCGAAGCCCCGGGCGGGGCGGAAAGTGGAACACCCATGGCAATGAATTTTTCGGAGAATGCGGACCGGATGGATGTCCGGTACGTGGCGGGATTGGCGCGGATGGCGCTGTCGGAGGATGAGGCGGCGCAGTTGCAGGGGCAGCTCGACGACATTCTTTCGTTCGTGGGGCAGTTGAAGGAGCTGGACGTGTCGTCGGTGGC
>CAYODC010000009.1:0-22973 GCA_964402575.1 uncultured Verrucomicrobiota bacterium | reverse complement strand
GCCCCGCGCTGATCAGGTCCGGCCGCGCAAAGAAAAAGTTCCGGTCCACCAGGAAGTACTCCTGCTCGCAGCCCGCCGTCGCATACACCATCCCCGGATCGTCCTCGCCGAAAAACCCCAGCAGCCGCCGCGCTTGCGCATTCAGCGCCTGCATCGAACGCAGCAACGGCGTCTTCTTGTCCAGCGCCTCCCCCGTCCATGAGCAAAACGCCGTCGGAATGCACAGCGTCCGCCCGTTGGGATTCTCCAAAATGTACGCCGGACTCGTCACGTCCCACGCCGTGTACCCGCGCGCCTCGAACGTCGCCCGGATGCCCCCGGACGGAAAACTCGACGCATCCGATTCTCCCTTGATCAACTGCTTGGAGGAAAACTCCGAGACCGCTCCACCCCGCCCGTCCGGCTCCAGGAAACTGTCATGCTTCTCGGCCGTCAGCCCCGTCAACGGGTAAAACACGTGCGCGTAGTGGGTCGCCCCCTTTTCGATCGCCCAGTCCCGCATCGCCACCGCCACCTCGTCGGCCACCGTCACGTCCAGCTTCTCCCCCCGGTCGATCGTCCGCCGCAAGGCCTGGTACACCCCCTTGGGCAGCCGCGCCTGCATCATCTGGTCGTTGAACACGTTCGACCCGAAAATCTCGTTCGAGGGCGTCTTGGAAAAATCCAGCGCCGGGCTTGTCGCCCGGTAATTCGTCACCGCTGCAATGGCGTTCAATCGCGATATGCTCATGGCTTCCTTGTGTTGCGTGTCGTGTCCGGCCCGACACATCCCGGCCCGGCACGGCAGTTCTCCTCCGGCCTCGGGATCCCGGCCTCGCCCTGTCCGCAGGCCCATACTCACCGAGAGACCGGCACCGCCACCCTGTATAGCAAAACCGCCCCTGTCCGCACAAATATTCCTGCATCCGCCGCGGCATCCCCCTGCGGGACGGCCCCCCCCCCGCCGTCCAACAGGACTTCCATCCTCAGAGGCCCGGCTCCATCCAGCGCGTCGGCAGCTTGTAGAAATTCCGCGGGTGATACGACCACGTCCAGTTGCCGGATCCGGACGGATTCTCCTTTTCCGGCAGGGGTTTGTTCCGCGATACAATGATGATCACGTCGTTGGGCTTGAACCAACCGGACGGCACAAGCCCGTTCCCGCTCACGAAGCGCCAGACCCCGTTGGCATCGCAATAAATGGTGCTGCCGCCCAGTACCCCCTTGGTGGATGAGTCAATCGTGTAGATCTGGTCGGACGTGGTGGCCGGCCCGTTCACGAACCCGGATTCCAGCAACTGCATTTGTCCCGGATGCGCCGAAACGGGCAGGCGCAAGGCCACCAGATTGTATACGTTCGTCACCGTCCGGCCCGACCGCCATCCCGTCTGGATCACTTGGTTTGTCATCCCGATGTTGTTGGTCGGCACTTGCACGATCGGCGACCAGTACATGGCCGGCACCGGATTGGTCCTGCCGTTGTCGGTCCAGGCCGTTGTCCGGACATAGCTCTCCGGAAGCGGATTGGGCAGATGGATGGAGAATCCCCTCGTGAAGAAGGCATCCGGTTGCACCACGGACGTGACATCCAGATTGTCGCCGCCCCGCCGCCACCGCCCCTCGGTGCTCAGCCAGTACACCTGGGAAACAATCGCATTTGTGCCCGGACTGTAGAATTCCACCACGGTCGACCCGTTTTCGGGCGAGGCACTCGATCCGCCCGGGAAATTGTCCAATCCACCAAACACCGCCTCGAAACTGTTGCTGAACGGGGCGCCGTGCAGCGCCACGAAGTTCTGCCCCGCCGACAACACCACGTTGTGCAAGGCGTAGATCTCCTCGCTCACCAGCGGCCGCTGCGTCTGCCCCAGCAGGTTCGTACGCATCCACCGGTCCTTGTAGGACGCACGGTAGAACCGCAACTGCCCGCGCGACCGGTAATGGCCTCCGTCATCCACCATCCAGTTGGTCCGCACCGACCCCACCAGCTTCCACGGGTTGTTGGTGCGCTCTTCGAAACTCGCGGCATCCCAGGAGATCAGGTCGTAGTCCTTGCTCACATTGCTGTACACCCCTTGCGCATCCGGCTTGCCCGATGCCGTCCAGTACAGCGCCGCCACCGTGTCCGAATTCGTGTTCCCCAGCGACGGCACGGACCCGAACGCGGCCTCGGCGGCATCCCGCGGCATGTTCAGCCCGCGCAGCAGCGAGAACTTGATCGTGTTGTTGGTCGCCCAGCTCGAATTCCCGGCCGGCCCCTCGTTGCCGGCCCGGTCCACGCCCACCACCACCACCACGTAATCCTGGTCGAATTCCAGATCGTACAGGCGGATCTTGTTCTGCGCCGGATTGGTCAGGGCCAGATAGTTGTTTGTGCCCTTGGATGGATCCTCGATCGTCGACGATGCCGTCACGTTGGGCCAGCCCAGATAGTCTTGGGTCTCCACGTAATTCGTGTAGATGAAGTTGGCGGGCCGCCCATCCTCGGGCACATAGGTCCCGTAGTAGATCTTGTAGCTCGCCCACGGCGACAGCAGGTCGCGGCTGGTGCCTCCCCAGCTCGGATACACATCGCTCCGGCTGGGATCGTCAGGCCCGACGCCGGTCGAGGTCCACTGCAGGTCGAACTGCGTGGTGGGATCATCCACATTCTCCGTCGAGGCGCCCGTTCCTCCCGACGGCATGGCCACTACCGTCGGCGGCGTAATGTCATACGGCGTATAGAAGGTCACCGCCGGCCCGGCCAGTCGGTCGCCCGCGCGGTTGTTGTCCGCGTCCACCGCGTACAGATAGTTCGTGGCCGTGATCCCCTGGTTGTCCACGGTGGCGGTGAACCGCATCGAGGGCAGGTTCGTGCCGATGTCCACGTGGAACCGCAGGTCGTCCCAATAGGTCGTATTGCCCAAGCCGTCGATCAGGGAAACCTTCAGCACCTCCACCGTCCCGTTGCCCAGCGCACCGGTCGGCCCGCTGAAGGCCGTCCACGAGGACGCTGCCGCCAGCACCAAGTTGGAGGTCGCCACCGGCATCGCCAAATCATTCGTGGTAAACGCTTCGACCCGGAACGTCGGCGTTGTCTCGCTGTGATACCAGCCCGACACCCCCACCAGCGGCGCCGTTTTCGCCAGGTTGCGGAACTCGATCATTTGATAGGCGACTCCGCCGTTGACCTGCTTCAGGCTGTTCGTCCCCTCCCGCACCAGGTTGGTCCCGCCCGTCGCCAGAGCTTGGATGCTGCTGTTGCCATCCAGCGTCCACCCCACGGCCCCCATCTCAAAGCCATAGTTCGCCAGCGATCCGTTCGTGGTCGCCACCGGATACGGCGTTCCCAACGCCGCCCGGTTGCTCGCCGCCATCGCACTGACGTCCACCGTCGTCACCCGGTACTCCCCGATCCCGGACATCGCGCGCTGCTTGGCGCTGTAGCCATCTCCTGGATCCTGGTCCACCGCCACGGAGTCAAAACTGACGATGAAATCGGGCTGGTTGGTCCACGGCGCCGCGTAGCGGTCCGGGGTCCCCACCGGCTGCCCATTCACCCGCACCGTCCCCACGGCCGAGGGCGCCGCATTGTCGTTGTCCACCAGGTACATCGCCAAATCGCCCCGGAGCATCAAACCGTCTTCCGTCCGGTCCTGGTCGCGATCCCACACTTGCGCCTCGCCCTCATAGGCCCCCAATTGGACGTTGGTATACACCGGCGCGGGCAGCGGGTTCTCAAAGGCACCGGCCTCCTTGCCCGTGGCCCCGCCATCCGCAACCGGACTGTTGAACAGGAAGAGCTGGTTCGTCACCAATACGCCCCCATCCGGCTTGGACAGCGAAAACATCGGCCGCCGGCTGGCCGTGGCGTTGCTGGTGCTGACGATGCCGCTGTCCGGATCCCAGGCATTCCCAATCAACTTGAAGGAGCCATCTGCGAACTCGGCATCGGTCACCTCGGTCACCCCGTTGGTCGACAACGCCGCCTGCCACAGCGTCAGTTCGGAAAGGCGCCAGCGCGCGCCGATGTTGCTCGATCCCAGCCCGTAGAGACGGATCTGGTTGGCCTTGCCCGCCTCCAATACGACCTGGTTCGTGGCCCAGCCGTGGCTGCGGGTATACCAGGCTTCGGGATCCAGCATCCCCGGAGGATCCACCCAGTAGGTGTCACCCAGGATGTGGCTCTTCAGCACCCCGTCCACATAGTGGTCGATCCGGTAGTGCGACACGCCGTTCGTCCGGTGCATCAGGCTGGTGAACGTCAGGTTCGTCACCGCCATGTCGGCCTCGGGTGTCATCTCCACCAGCCAGCACTTCTGCTGGCCATGCCATGCAAACGCCTCGATGTAGTGGTACCCATTCGTCGGTTGGCGGGAATACGTGGGGATCTTCGGAATGTCCTCGCCCGATTTCGTCCAGAGCGCCGCCACATCCACGCTCGCGTCGGACTTGGTGGGCAGCAGCGAATTCGTGTCGGTCATCTGCGCCCATTGCGCCACAATGCTGGAGAGCGGCTTCATGCTGGTCAGGCTCAGGCGCGGCCGGTCCGTGTCATCGTCGGTCACCCGCACCTGCCCGATCCGGCCGTTCAGCCACGCCGCGTCGCCTGTCCGGTCGGCGTCTTGGTCGGGAACCGACACGTTGATGGACATTCCATATCCCGTCAACGAGGCGTTGACATAGTCCGTGATGTCATCCCCGTCCAGACCCAATTCCCACCACAAGGTATCCGCAGAATCCGTCCCGTCCCCCGTGTCCTTGCCCGCCACCCGGGTCCCGGTCGCCCCCTGCAGCGACATGGCCGCCTGCGCTTTGTCCAACCCGCTGTTGGTGTCGTACAAGTTGCCCTGGAACTGCAGCTTGTTGCCGGATGCCGCAATCTGCCCGTCCGTCACCTGGAACTCCTGCGGATAGCCCGTCAACTGGACATTGTCCATCCGGTAAAACCCGCTGCCCCCGCCGTAGCCCGGACCGAGGTTGATTCGGATGTAGACCTTCGAGAGCCCCGGCGTCACCACCCCGTCGAACTCGGCATAGCGCGTCACGTAGACGGAATTGCCCGGGGTCGGATCCCACGCCGGCCAGGCCGCATCCGTGTTGAAATTCACCCCGTCGCTCGACCACGAAAGCTGCGCCGTGTCGAACCCGTCCGACCCCCCGCTTTCCGCCCATGTCAACACCATGTTTTCGGCACTGGTCAACTCGATCTCGAACTGAATCCACGCCGTATCCGCCTCGGTGAAATACGTGCCAATGCTCGCGATTTCAGCCACCCCCCCGTTGGGCGAATCATAATTGCCGAACATGTCGTTCTCGCTGGTGCCGCTGTCCGTGTAATCCACCGCCCCCGGGGTATAGGCGGGATGGCAGGTCACCAGACCGTTCGTCATGAGACTGCCCGACCACGGGATCGAAGCCGTCGCGCTGTTGGTCCCCGTGAAGTTCCACGCCGTCAGCACCACCTCGACCGCCCCTTCGCTCGGCGTCAGCGAGGTGTAGGGTTCCGACGACCCGATCATCAAGGCGTTGGCCGTGCCAATCGCCGGCGGCAGCGTGTCATCGTCGAACACCGTGAACGTGATGAATCCGCCCAATCCCACGTTGCGGTCGTACACGCCGGCCGTCGCCAGGAAGTTGGTGTACAAAGGACGATCGCTGGCCGTGTCATTGTTGGTGGCCCAGCGCCGATAATCCCACTGGTTCGTTTGCACCTGCGTGGGATACGACAACGGGACCTCCGCATCTTCCATGCGGCGCATGATGAATTTTTCGATCTTCGTCCCGTCAAAGTCCGGGGCGATGCCGCAGGTGTCGATCCAGGCGGTATTGGTATCCGAGACGTGGAACAATGCCACGGGGTCGTCGCCTCCGACATCCAGCACCCCTCGGGAGGAAACCAGATACAACCGCCCACTCTGCGCCAGAAGATTGGTCATGGCAGGATCCGCCGTGTTGACCCCATCCGCCACGCCCTTGGTTCCACCGTTGACAATTACGACGGTTTCTCCGTGCGGCAGCCAGAAGCTCGTGGCGGAAATCGGCCAATGAGCCGACCAACTGATCCATTTTTGAGATTCTGAAGTTTGATTGGCCAGCACGTAGTCCTTGAGGTCGACGCTGCTCCCTGTGCCGTTGTAGATTTCCACGTACTTGTCATGGCCTTGCCCTTCGCCAAACTCCCCGAAGAACAGGTCGGTCGCACCCGCCCGCCCTTCCATGTACAAGGTGTTGGTGGATTTCCCGCTGACCGACGTCATCCACACCCGCGAGGTGTACACCCCCAGCGTGACCTCGCTCGGATCCAGCCGGTTCGTCACCATGTTGGTGAAGGCCCGCGTCTTGTCGGTCACGTCGCTCGGATCCAGCCTCAGCGGAATGTTCGACGGATACAGCCCGGTTAGGTTGTTCACATTGGTGATGATTGTGAACGATGCGTTGGTCACCCCCGTGCGGTGATACAGCGAATAGCTGACCGGATAGCTCTTGCCCGCCTCGGACAACTGTCCGTCCGAGATGTAGTTCGTGCCGTCGGCCCCTTTGTAGCCCGCGCTGAAATTCCACGCCTCGGGGAAGTTGAAGTTCAGTACTTCGTCCCACGTTCCACCAATGCGCACCTCGTCGAACACCAGATGCCCCAGCTCGCACGCGCCCCCCTCGTCGCCGCTGCCCGCCGCCAGCCGGATGCCGGTGATCGACGCCACCGATAGCTCCGAATTGCTGTAGCTCACCGTCACACTCTCCAGCGCGTTCGTGTATTCCTGCGGAATGATCACATTCGTCGCAAAGGCCCACATCCGCACCGTGTCCATCGCCGGATCCCACTCGCCCACGATCATGTAGTCGTTTCCATGCCCTTCGTTCAGGCTATAGCTGGAGGCCTGTTCCGTAAAGTCGGGGCCCGAAATCCCCGCATAATTGACCTGTCCGTTCACCTTGCCGAAGAAGATCTCCTCTGTGGCGGCTTCGGTCCCGCTCATCAGCGAAAGCCCCATGTACTTCTCGATCCCCTGATACTGGTAGTTCATCATGAACGCCACGAACGTCTTGCTGCTTTCCCCGCGCGAATTCGCCAGCTTCCGGGTCACCTGCGCGCTGTCTTCGGTGGTCGTGCTGGTGTCGATCCATTTCAGCTTGTTCGCAAAGGGATCGGGATACATCGTGATCCCCACCGGAATGCTGCCGTCTTCGATGAACCACTTATCGGTATCGCCGGTCCATCCCCCGTTCCAGCCCTGGCCCGTGGCCGGCTGGCCGCCAACATGCACAAAGTTGGTATCGCCCGGAGGCGGTGACGTGTAGTACAGGCTGTTCGTATACGCAAATTGATCGCAGATTTCGCCGTCCTCGTACTCCAGGCACGTCACGGCCGTGGTGGCGCTGTTCCCCGGATCGGCATAGCCCGACGAATAGATCGTCCCATTGGCGCCAAACACCCGGAAATAGCTCACGGCCCCCTCCGGCACCACCAGATCCGCCCCCGTGTCGTTGGTGCCGTGATACAGCACCTTCGTGCCCGACGGCCCGTCGTCGCCCTGGTTGAAGGCCGTCCCCATCGGCAGGGAAGCCACCGTGATCGGATTGGTGCTCCACAGCACCACCACCCCCTGCGCCAGGTTCCGGTTCCACGTCATCTCCACCATTTCCATGCCATCGGCCGTCGCCGTGACATCCGTCGGCGTCGGCGCCTCCGTGTCCACGATGTAGAAGGTGTAGTCGTTGGTCGAAACCGTCGTGTCCCCCTCCCGGTCCACGTCATAGTCCGTGCTCACGATCCGGAACACATAGGTTCCGTTCGTCACGTCCAGGTAGCTGAAGGCGATCGTGGCCGACAAGGCCGCCGGTGCAAGCGTCGTCCCCGCCCCAAAGGTGTTCGGCGTCATCGTCATGCTGCCTGTGGCCAGCGTCACCGAGTTGCTCAACAGTGTCCACACGTTGCTGGTCCCGGCACACACCCCATTGGCATCCGCCACCAGCCCCGTCACCGTCAACCCGCCCGGATTGATCGATCCGCGGGTGTACTGGCGCCCATCCACGTTGAATCCGCTGTGCACCGGGCCGGCCTCGTCTTCGTCATACACCGTGAAGCTCATCGGCACGGAGGCCGGCATGATGTACGGCACATACACGTCGTCGAATGCCGCCCCGTAGGTGCTGGAAGGCGATCCGGAACCATGGTTCCAATAGCACCCCGCGTATTTCAGGCTCTGGGAGCCGAGATAATTCGTGTCCACCGTGGCCGTGGCCAACTCGGCGGCGGACAGCGGACTGCCAAACGCCCCCGGCCCTGTCCCGCCCCAGTTGGTCGTGTAGAGCGACCAGGTCTTCGTGGCCAGGTTCAATTCGACCCGGATCCCCATCGGCGTGCTGGAGGCCAGGCTCGCCGGCATGCCGATCGTCGTGGCGTCCCCATCCGCGTTCAACCCGCCGGTGAACCGCACCAGCGCCACCGTGTTGCTGCAAATCCGCACCGCGTAGCCGCTGCCGCTACCACCGACAACGTTCGTCGCATCCGATCCCAATACGAACAGCCCCGCGTACTTCCCGGCGCCCAGCCCGGTCATCGTGCCCTGCCCGGAATGGAAATTGAATGCCCAGGTCAAGGTTCCGGCGTTGTTGGTCAGCACCGGGTTGTACCGCGCCGACACATCGCGCATCACCGATAACCGCCCGTCGCCCGCCGTGCCCCCCGGCCCGTAGAATTGCAAATATTCGTTCGTCACCTGGATGTTGCCGCTCGAGGCCCCGGTCAATACCTCCAGCCAGTCTTCGCTGATGTTGTCCACCTCGTAGGCCCGGTTAAACGCATCCAGCACCTTCGCCGCTCCCTTGCCGGCATTCAGCGGGGTGTAGACCGCCTCGTCCGTCACGCTCAAATCGTTGGAACTCACCGCCGTCACCCGCGCCGTATACACCCCCAGCGTGGCCGGATAGAGGGCGTCCGGCACCGTTGCCGTGAATTCATAGCAGGTCTTCCCTTCCCGCTCCACCGACGTCATCGCATCCAAGCTCCCGTTCTGCACCAGGAACGTCCCGTCGGGATACAGCAGGTCGTAGGTGGCCCCCGCCGCCTTCATCCCCGTGTAGTGCCACAGCGTGAAGCCCACCGTCACGCCGGCATTCCCCAGCGCGTGGTCCGTCACTTCGTTGGTGATCGCCAGCGAATCCTCCAACCGGTAGTCATAGATCGACGGCGCCGCCGTCTCCGGATCAAAGCATTCCGCCGTGATCGCCACCGTCGGCGCCGGCGTGTTCGGCGTGTTGTTGTTGACCGTCATCGTCACGTTGAACGTCCCGCCGGCCGCCGGCTGGAACGTCACCGTCAGGGTCCCGGTGCTGCCGGCCGCGATCGTCGGCGCCGTGGGCGATACCGAAAAATATCCGTCGCCCGTCCCCGAAAACGCAATCGAACTCACCACCAAATCCGCATTGCCCGTGTTGGTCACCACCACCGTCAGGTTCGACGCCACGTCCCGCTCCACCGAACCGAAATTCAACGTGCTGGTGGACAGCACGATGTTCGGCGCCGCGATCGCAAAGTAAAACACGTTCGATACGCCGGTGGGATCGTCCGCCCATTCCGGATCGTAGTCCGACCCGGCCAGGCTCAGCACGTAGTTGCCCCAGATCATGTTCGTCTTCGCCAGCGTCGTCGACACCGCCAGCGCGGAACCTTTGCCATCGCCGTCGGACCCCGCCGTCACCGCCCCGGCCGACACCACCACGTTGCTGCGTTTCAGGGTGTAGTGGTTGCTGGCCGCATAGACGCCGCTCCCCGTGTCCTGGATGTTCCAGTCCAGGTCGAACCCGCCCGCCGGCACGTCACCAATCGCAATCGACGGACCATTCGCCGAGGTGTCCGGCGGCGTCGCCCCGTTCACCAGCGGCGACGTGATCACCGGCGCGTCTTCATCGTCGTCCACCACCGCGAATTCCATCGGGTTGCCCCCGCTCCCCGACATCGTGTGCGCCCCCAGGTAGGTCGTCGTGTCACTGGCGTAATTGTCCCATTCCCCCGTCGCATAGGTCGTCACGCCATCGCTGACCGAACTCTTGCGCACTTTCGTCACGTCCTCGGCAAATACGGCGCTGCTGCCAATCGTGCCCACCACGTCGATATTCACCGAATTCCTCGCCAGCGCCACAACGTCGTTGCCGTTGAACCCCAGGCTGCCGCTCGTCAGGTCCGCCTTCGCCAGGATCGTCCCGCTGGCGCTGCTGTTGGCCACCACATAGACCTCTCCGGCCGCCAGCGTCCCGCTCAGCGCTATGCTGTTGCCGACCGAAGAAGATCCGTTGTTGTACAGCCGGACCACGTAGCTGCTCAGATCGACCGAAGATCCCGTCCCGTTGTAAATCTCGATGGCCTTGTTGTTGCTCGACCCTTCGAGGTATTCCGAAATGAACAGGTCGTCCGATTCCGTCGATCCCGCCCCGCCATACAGCGTATTCGTGGAGGCCAGCGAGTTCGACGTGGCCAGGTACACCCGCAGCAGATAGTCGTCCGCCGGCGTGGCCGGCCAGTATCCCGTATGCGTCGCATTGGAAAAGATGTAGTCCTCCCCGTTGGGGCTCACCCACGATTCAAACGTCTGGTTCGTCAGGATCACCGTCCCGCTGCTGTTCAGCAAGTCGTAGCTGGCCGACGCAATCCCGGCCGGATGGTAGACATCCACCACCACTGAAAACACGCCCGAGGTCACCATCGCGTCCGTCACCTGGTTGGTCGCCCCCACCCAGTAGTCGTCCACCACCGGCGGATTCGTCATTTGGCTGGGTATGCCCACCCCCTCCAGCAGCACCAGGTAGGGATTCTCATCCGAGGTGTTGCCCAGTTGTAGCGTCGCCCCGAAGTCGCCCACGTCATGCGGCGCAAACGTCACCGTGAACGAATTGCTCTGCCCGTATTCGATCGTGCCCAGCGAAGTGGTCGACAACAGGAAATTCGTCGGCGTGGCCCCCGTCAGCGTCAGCGAACTGACCGACAACGGCACGTTGTCCCCGCCCGTGTTCTCCACCCAGAAGGTTTGCATCTTCGTCCGCTCCACCTCCACGTTGCCGAAGTCCTTGTGATCCGGCGTCACCACCATCCCCGGCTGCCCGATCAGCGCCGGCCAGACCGACGACACCCGCACCTCGTCGAACAACGCCCCGCCCAGCCATTGCGCCCCGCTGCCGGCCTTCAACCGGATGCCGTCAACCAGGGCGATCGACATGCTCGTCCAGGTCAGATCCCAGCTCGCCGGCTCGGTGGATGGGATGTCCTGCCCTTTGTGGAAGGCCTTCAACTTGGCCGTGTCGTTGTCGAAGTCGTACTTCAGCACCACCCAATACCAGTTGTCCGTGGAGGCGCTGTAGGGATTGAAGTCGTAATTGCACATCCCGGCCGATCCCTTGTAGATGTCCAGTTTGCGCCAGCGCCCGCCGACCTTGCCGAATTCCACTTCTTCGGTGCTGCCGTTCATCAGGGCGATCGTCTGCCACCGGTCGGACCCTTCGCTGTCCCCCTCGTAGCGGTACGCCATAATCGCCGAAACGTACATCGACCCCTGGTTGGTGGTGGTGATGGAGCGCGTCGCCGTCCCCGACCGGTTGTCGCCGTCCAGGTTGATGAATGCCCGGTTGCCGCTGAGCGTCGCCATGTTCGAAGCCGCCGTGAAAAACATCGGCCGCCCGTCCGCCGTGTCGTTGGTCAACACCAGCCAGGACGCCCCGCCCGACTGGGACAGCGACCACGAAGACGCCGACGCCCAGTTGGCGCCGCCGCTCTTGTTGGTGAAGCTCTCCGTGTTCAGCGTCACGTTGGTGTACGAAAACGTTTCCGCCACCACGTTGGACTGGTACAGCTTGGTCTCCACCGGAGACCCCGTCGGCTCCATCCCCCCGGAATAGAAGGTATCGCTCTCCACGCTGAATACCCGGTAGTAATTCGTGGTTCCCGGCGCCACCAGATGCTCCCGGAAACTCCCCGCCGCCCCTTTATATACCACCTTCGCATTCCCCAGCGTGTTTCCCACCGCATAGCTAGAACTCATCACCGGGACGCCGCTGACCACGTCGTTCGTCGAGTGCAGCACCAGGATGTCATGGCCCGCCACGTTGGCCGCCACCACCGCCCGCACCATCTCGCGCCCGTCTCTGCTGAGCACCGCAGAGGCGGGATTCTCCACCAGCTTGCGCCGCCCGTCATCCCCGTCCCCCCAAGCGCTCTGGCAACCGCTCGTCCCGTTCGTCCCCCTCACCCAGTAGTAGTATGTCGTCCCCGCCACCACGTCCTCGTCGCTGTAGCTGGTCACGGCCGACACCTGCCCGGTCACCGCCACGTCGTCCAGGCAAACGCCGTAGCCATAATTGGCCACCCCTTCAAACGCCAGGTAATAGCTGCCGCTCAAGTTCGGCAGCGAAAGGTTCCGCTCCGTCCACGTCGTCACGCTGGTCGTGTACTCCGCCAACTGCACCCAACTGGCCACTGCCGACGTGCGGTACAACACCCGCAGAACATCCTGATCGCTGCTCCAGGCCACCTGCGCATGCCAGAAGTCCACGTTCGCGCTCGAATAGCCCGACAAGTCCATCTCCGGCGTTACCAGCCGGTTGGTGTAGCCCCGGGTCGTGCTGTACAGTCGCGCATTGTAGCTCCCGCCATGCGCCCCGGACGGATTGCTGCTCTGTCCGCCCGTCGCCCGAATCCAGTTCGTGGTCCCAGACACAATATCCTTGCTCCATCCAGACGGATACTCTGCCCAGGAGTCCTCGAAATCCTCCGTCAAAGCGATGCCGTCCGCCGCCACGTGGGCCAGGTATTCCGCCGTCCCCGTGTCGTCCGTCTCCGACCTCCAGACCGTGTAGCCCGTCTCGCCCGTGATGTCCGTCCAATCCACCACCACTTGGCCCGTGTCCGTATCGTCCGACGCCGACACCACCACCGACGCCAACTGCCGCACGCCCGCGGCGCCGCTGGTGTGGAAATCGCCCTGGATCCCCAGCGTGGCGTTGGTCGCCCGCACCCAGTAGTAGTACAGCGTGCCCGGCGTGGCCGTGATGTCGTTGTAGGTCGTCGCATTGGCCGAAGCCGTTCCCACCCAGTCGCCGCCCGCCGGATCGCTGTCCGTGTCCCGCCAGATCCCATAGCCCGTGTCCCCCGCCACGTCTGTCCAGCTCAAGGCCACCTGCGCGGTATCGCTGCAGCCCGACGCCGCCAAATCCGCCACAGTCGCCAGCTTGCGATAGCCCCCGTCCGAGTCGCTCTCGGCGCTGATCCCGATGGCGTTGCTCGCCACCACCCAATAGTAGTAGCGCGTGCCCACCGCCGCCGTCGTGTCGTTGTAGGTCGTCGCATTCGCCGCGTTCGTCCACAACGGCGCCGCCCCGCTGTAATCGTCCAGCGTATGCCGGTAGATCAGAAACGCGGTCTCCTTGGCGCTGTCGTTGTTCCAGCTCAACGCCACATATTCCGTCTCGGTCCCTTTCGTCGCCGTCAGCCCCGCCGGCTTCGGCGGCGGCCCCGGCAACGTCGTCACGTTCGTCACCACCGAGTAATCCCCCGTGCACTCCGCCCCCGTCGACGCCACTCGCCAGTAATACGTCACCAGGTCCGTCAACCCCGTCACCTCCACGCTTGTCCCCGCCACCGGATGCGCCTGGAATCCATCCACATACCCCACTTCCGGCCCCGTCAGCGATACGTCGTCAATGTAATAGAAATCGGTGGAGTCGAGTCCGTTGGCCCAAACCACCACATACACTTGTGTGGCTGTCGCCGACACCGCCTCGGAATAGGGGTTGGATGAAACCGTCGCCGCCGTCGTCTCGTCGAAGTCCAACGTGAACGAACCCGGTGAATCCACCAATCGCGTCACGTTCGAGGAAAGCACCCCTCCCGTGTAGGTACAGACCGACATGTACAGGTCCTCTCCGGAATCCGGCCCGCTGGCGGCAAAGGCCACCGTCACCGTGGAGGCGCTGTTTCCAGACAATGTCACCGGGCCAAAGGTCACGGAAGCGGCCGTGGTTCCAAACAACAGCGAGTAGGCCCCCGTGCGCTTCGCCCCCATGGAACGGACCGCCGACCCGCCCAAGGTGTACGGCAGCATGTCGTTCGCGGTGTCTTCAAAGCCCTGGAACCCGTTGCCCCCCGCGTCAAAATCGGTCATGCTCACGTCGATCACATATCCCGCCGCCCCGGACACGCTGTCCCAGTGGGCCGTGAAATCGAACTGGTTGGTCGGGTTCGCGTAGAGCCCCGTCGGCGCGGCCGGACAAGCCGTCATCTGCGTGCCGCTCAGCGGCATGCCGTTCGTGTAGTAGTTCACATGCGTCCCCGTCCCGTTGTATTCGAAGACGGTCACCGCATAGGTCGTCCCCACGCTCAGCCCCGTGATCGTCACGTTCGTTCCCAAACCGCTGTACACGATCTTGTTGCCGCTGCCCTGGTCCGTCGCCGCAGAAAAGTCTACATTCACGCCCGATGGCGCCGTCCCGTCCGACGGCGTCCAGCTCGTTGATGTCCCCGGCTTCACCACCACGATCCGGTTCTCCCCGCCGCCATTGGCCCAACTGACCGTCATCTGGACCGTCTGTACGTCCGTGAACAGCATCGCCGTCGCGTGGCTCGCCGGCTCGTTCGCCACGATCGTCTGCGCCCCGCCCGCGGCCGTCGATCCCGACTTGCTCGCATCCGTGAAGGTCAAGCCCCCCGTCGTGATCGCGTTGACGCTGATCGTGTGGCCGTAGGTCGGACTCGCCGCAATGTCCGCCGTGATGAAGAAATACCCCGTGGATGGCGCGGGGATGACTTGAGAAAACGAATCAAACGCCTTCGCCCCCGCCGCCGCGGGATCCGCGATGGTGTCCAGCGTTGCATCGGTCTCGTCCAGCGTCGCGTCGATCGAATAACGCAGCTTCAGGTTCGCGATGTCCGCCGTCGCATAATCGCCCGCCGTCGTGAAATCCACCTGCGTCAGCGTCGCGTTCGCCACTGTCACCCCCAACTGGAACTGGTGCAGAATGTGCGCCGTGGCCCCCGCCCCCACGTTCCCCGCCGTCACCTGCGGATCGATGTCGTCCAGCGCCACCGTCGCCGTCCCCGCCAACGTCGTCACGTTCGCCGTCGAGGAGTCGTCCCCGATGCATTCCCCGTCGCCCTGCGGACGAACCCGGTAATAGTACGTCGTGGCTGACACCAGTCCCGTCACCGCCTGGCTGGTCCCCGCCCCCACCAGCCGGTTCTCGTAGCCCGGAACATAAGAAGGAACAGAACCCTCACCCTGAACAACAAGAGAATCCACATAAAGCACGCTATATTTGGCCGATTGACGAAGACGCAACAGAATGTCATTTCCCGGTAGGTTCAGTGGAATACTACGTTCTGTGTAGGTAGTTGATGTGTTCGTTATAACGGCAATTTCCGTCCATGTGCTTCCATCCAACCACTCAATTGTGAGTTTGTTCCCAGTGCTACTCGAAACTCGTTCCCAGAAGGAAAGGTTGGTCGGATTATTGACGGCTGGCAGAACCAAGTAATCACCAGAGTCATCAAACTGAGCTTTATTGGCCCCTTCATAAGTTGGAGCAGTTGCATAGACGCCGACGGTGGAACCAGTCCAGGAACCACCTTGACTATCAACCTCTGTCCAAGTCCCGTAGGCGTGAGTGCTCCAGCCGTTCGTCGATTCAAAACTTGTGTCAATTAAATTGGCGGCTCCTCCCCCCGCGCTAAAAGTCGCATTCGTGCCCACATCGATGTAGTAGTTCGTCGCCCCGGCGGAAGCCGACCACGCCGCGGTGAAACTGGTGAGGTTGGTGGCGCTGGCCCATAGGGTTGCGGGCGCGTCAGGCGGATCGGTCTCGCCGTTGGCCTCGATGCCCGTGGAGGAATAGCGCCCGTTGTAGTACGACCACGCCTTGTAGTAGTAAGGCGTGCAGGAATCCAGGCTCGCGTGCGTCTGCGGGGAGCCCGTGCCGATGTACACCACCGTTCCGCCGCCCAGCGGATTGCCCACCGTCGGCGTCCCCGACGGCGCCTCGAAACTGCCATCCGCATCGGAGATGATCACCACGCTGTGCCCGGCCGCGTTCGCGCCGAACGTCAGCGTCATGGAGGTCGCGCTCGCCGGCGCCACCGAGAACGAAGCCGGCTCCGCCACCGCTGCCGCGAAGGTGAGGTAGAGGTCTCCGCCGCTTGAGGTCACGCTGAACGCGCCCCCGCCCAGGGCAGGACTGAAATTGTCCGTGTTGACCGCGAAGTCGCCCGCATCGAACCCCGACACCGATGACCCGTCGACGATCTTCCAGGAATAGTCCGAGGCCGAGCTGAACACGCTGTCCCCCTCGTCGTTCAGGTAGATCGTGAACTGCCCGCTGCCGGGCGCCGTGATCGTGCCCGCGGAAATCATGTCCCAGTCCGTCCCCGCCGTGCCGCCCACGTTGGAAATGTCCACCTGCATCGAGCCGCCGCCGTTGAGCGTCACCGCCCCGTCCACGCTCAAGGTGCCCCGCGCCCCCGCCGAGGTCCCCGGATCCACCTTGCCGTTGACCGTCAGCGCGTCCACCGCGCTGTCGCCCATCAACACCGCGCCCAACGCCACCGTAAACGCCGAATCGTCGGTCCAATTGTCCACCACCAACGTGCCCTCGCTCACCGTCGTCGCCCCGCTATACGGATTGTCGCCCGAGAGAATCAAAGTGCCGGTTCCGCTCTTGGTCAGCGTGCCCGAGCCCGATATCGCGGCCGGATAGGTCAGCGTCTTCGTGGCATTGACGCTGATCGTTCCGTTGCCGGCCCCCAGCACCGTCGAGTTGTTCGCGTGCATCGTGAACGTCTCCGTCGCCAGCAGCGTGCCGCCATCCAGCGTCAATTTGCCCGCAAAGGCCCCGCCCGGATCTGCCCCCAGGTTGCGCGAAGCCGACACACTCAGCGCACCCGCGGTGACCGTCACCTTCTTGTCGTGCGTGTTGCCGGTGTTGGACATCGCCAGCGTCCCCGCGCCCGTCTTCGTGATCTCGCCCCCGCCGCTGCCGCTGATCACCCCGCTCAGCGTCAGCGTCTTGTCGCTGGCTACGTCGATGTTGAACAAATCGTCGCTTGACTCGTTGATGGCCACCGCCCCGCTCAGGGTGGCCGTTTCCGCCGCCTTGATATACTTGATGCCGGTGGTTTCCGTCCGCACCGTCAGGTTGTTCGCCACCGTGACCGCCGCCCCCAGGTTCAGCGTCGCGGCGAAACTCCCCGAATCCTGGCCGATGTAGATCCCCCCCGTGCCCGCCGCATTCGCATGGGCCAGCGTCAGCGTGCCGTCGTCGATGTAGGTTCCGCCGTCGTAGGTGTTGTTCCCGCCCAGCACCAGCGTGCCGCCCTGGTTCTTGATGATCGCCCGCGATTCTGATCCGTCCGTGATCACGCCGTTGTAGGTCAGCGTCTTCGTATTCGCGGCGGCCAGATAGTGGTTGTTGCCCGCCAGCGTGATGCCGCGGTTCGCGTTCAGCGTGAAGGTCTCGCTCGCCACCAGGGCCACGCTCGCACCGGTGCTGGTCAGCGTGAGGTTGTCCGGATCCGCCGATCCCGGCGCCGCCCCGAGGTTGCCATCCGCGGAAACCTGCAGCGTCCCGGCCTGGATCTCCGTGCCGCCCGAATACGAGTTGGCCGAATCGCTGAACGTGACCGTCCCCGTTCCAATCTTGTAGACCTTGTTCACGCAGCTTCCCGCATCGCAGGCCGCCCCCATCCCGTCCGCAATCCGCCCCGCGATGGTCGTGTTGTTGTTGTTGCCGCCGAATTCCACCGCCCCCGTGTCCTTCACCGTCGCCGTCTGCTTCCAGTAGGAATTCTGGCGCGAATACTGGTCCCACACCTTGTTCCGGTCGTCGGAAAGGTAGATCGAATACCCGTCGATCCGGTCGGTGGCGCCCGGGGATCCCTTCATCGGCAGGTCGTATTTCTTGTTGGCACTGTTGATTTCCGCGTTGAACGTCGAACTGGACGTGATCTTCACCTTGATCTGGTAGTCCGCCGCGGAACTGCCGGCGGGCGTCGTGCTGAAACTCGGATCGCTGTCGTTGTCGTCCACGTACCACGATCCAATCCCTCCCCCCGAACCGAAATTCCCGCCGTTCTGCTGGATCGAAAAACGGGAATTGCTCACCCGGTTGTCCCAGCTGCCCGTCGAATGCCCGTCGTTGAACGAAACGCCCAGCTGGCCGTAATACACCCCGTGGGTGTTGACCGTGATGATGAACTCGTCGCCGATCTGCAGCGGCCGCGCATCCGTGGAGGTCGCGCTGCCCGTGCGGAACGTCTTCCACTCCACCACATGGGCCGCATCCCCATTGGCATACATCCCCATCTCCCCCGTGCCGTTATAGGAGCCCGACGTGCCATCGTTCCAATGCGCGTCGTAATTCCCCGTCTGCTGCGTGTAGGTCACCGTGTCCAGGCAGTCGCACGACGACAGCGTCGTCCCGCTGGCCGTCGTGCTGTATGCCGTGGCCACGTTGGCTCCGTTGCGGGCCGCGACCGAAACCGTGTATTCGGTGCCGGCAGCCAACCCTGTCACCGTCTTCGTCCCCCAGCTGGAATCCGTCGCCCACACCTCGGAGTCGCCCAGCGACCCGTCCGACTGCACGTACTTCGTCGTCGCCCCGTACGTCACCTTGATCGCGAATTCGGTGGACGCCGGGTTGCCGTTCTCGTTCACCGATACATTTAGCGACGACGCCGTCGCCCCTCCCACCGTCGGCGCACTCGGCACGTTCGCCAGCGTCGTGAAGCTATATTCGGTGCCCAGCGTCGTCCCCGCGCTGTTTTCGGCATAGGCCTTGAAGTAGTAGATCTGGTTCACGGACAGCGACTCAATGAACGCCTCGAACGCCCCCGTCCCCGTGGGCGTGTCCGCCGAGGTCTTGTTGTCGGTGATCGTCACCCCCGAGCTCGTCTTGTAGCAGAATCCCCGGTCCGTCACCGATGCCCCCCCGTCCGAGGTCACCGTGCCCGTCAGATAAACTTCCGTCGCTGTCAGCAAGTCCGGATCCACCTCGTCCGTCGTCACCGACGGCGCCGTGGCGGAGGCACCAGCCGTAATCGAAATGGTTCCCATACCGACATTGCCGACAGCTTTTGTTGTATACCGCCAACGAATATATCGAGTAGTGGATTGAAGCGATTGGCTGAAGGACGATGAAGTAGTACCAATCCCAGAAGTAATGGATCGCGCAACACTAAAAGTTGTCCCATCGCTTGATTCAAGCAAATCATAAACATACGATCCGGAAAGATTATTGCCTTTTAAATAAAAGGTAACGGTTCCGGGTGCCGATGCAACGCGGAGGGTCGCATAGTCGCCCGAACTGTCAAACCTAAGCTTAGCATATGAATCCGAATAATCTGTTCCAATCCCCGTATATGTCCACCCGTTTGCAGAAGTCAAACTAGCCACCCCCAAGTTCCCGCTTGAGTATGGCAGTGATTGGGCAGTTTGTCCCCAGCACACACTCATAGTTAAAATGAAGACGGCCACAAACATTACAGCAAGACGCAAAGGAAAAGGGGTCAGAAAAGGGGTCAGTCCTTGCATTGTCGCATAGTTGCGCACGCTTTCCCCGTCCCGCCGCCGGCGGGAGGCCTCCATCGAATGACCGGTCGTGGGTGCGGAACACCGCCCGCGGTGGAAAAGCCAGTCGGCAACCCCGTTCCAGAAGGGCCGCACGGTTCGTTGGGGGATGTTTGTCTTCATGGCTCGTTCCGTTGTTGGGAGCTCGTCAGGGATTCGGGCAAAGGGGTCACAAAGGGGTCAGTCCTGTGAAATGATGTTTTCTCCGCCCGGCTGTAGGTGCGCTCGTTGAGCGCGCCGGATCGAAGACCCCGCGCCCACCGGGCGCAGCTACACATAGGGGTCAGTCCTTGCAATGTAGCCTTTTGCGCGCCGGGGGCCGCCGGGCCCGCCCGGTCATCGCCCGGGCCTACAGCAAAGGGGTCAGTCCTATAAATCGATAATTTTTCCCGCCCGGCTGTAGGTGCGCTCGTTGAGCGCGCCGGATTGAAGACCCCGCGCCCACCGGGCGCAGCTACAGGAACCGCCGGGGTCGAAAAGCGGCTCACCCGGAGGGTTCGCCCTACCCAAGACAAAGGCATTGCCGCATGTTGCGCGCCGGGGGCCGCCGGGCCCGCCCGGTCATCGCCCGGGCCTACAGGGCGGCCATTCGCGTTTTCCCGCCACGGGCGGGCCAGCGGTGTTTGGGCTGTCATTGTCCGGTTCATTTCGTTTGGTCCGTCACAGCATCCCGATCAATTCATCGACCTTCATCTGATGGTGCAAGGCCACGCTGCGGAACACGCTCCGAAGCGTTCCGGATCTTCAGCGGGTCGTGGGCCGGCACCACCTCGTGGTGCTCGCCGTGCATCTGGGTCGTGATCCGCATATGCGATCCTTTTTGCCTCGTCACTTCATATCCCAACGGTTTCAACGCCTAAAAGGGGTCAGTCCTTGCATTGTAGCATTTTCCCGCCCGGCTGTAGGTGCGCTCGTTGAGCGCGCCGGATCGAAGACCCCGCGCCCACCGGGCGCAGCTACAGCAGCAGCCAAAGCCGAGCGCAAAGGTAAAGGGGTCAGTCCTTGCAATGTAGCCTTTTGCGAGCCGGGGGCCGCCGGGCCCGCCCGGTCATCGCCCGGGCCTACAGATTCCATCCCTGTAGGCCACCGCGCCGAGGTGGCGACCCGTTCCGCCCCGCCGCGATCCAAACACCATGGCGTGAGGGCGTTCACCGGATTTTTCCACCGCGTGGAAAACTTTTTTCCATGGCGTGGAAAAAACCTCAATTTTTTTTCCATGGTGTGGAAAATATCGGCGCGCCGTCCTGCACTCCAGGACCTGCTGTTCGGAGATGATCGTTGCGTGTTCATCGCTTCTTCATCCAACCTGCCGCTCCGGCCTGGGATCGCCAGGCGATTGAGGGTCTCCGCTTCCTTCCCGCCTCCAGCATCCTAACAAAACTATAATTTGTCGCTGATCACACGAATAGAACATACGATGTGATCCACGGGGTGGCAACATAAATATCCTTATATGGCCAATTTGAATTTTTTCGCCCCGCTTATGGTTTTCGCGCGGAACCCGGCAGGCGCGATTATTCGGGTCAGCACTTGGAGATCCGGGTCCTTCCACGTAAACGCTTAACCTCAAATACACCTCGCGAAAGGTCATACGTTTTGGGATCGTTTTTTAAACCTGTCACACACGTTGATTTCCTAAAATTCGGACGGAAAACCCGAAGACTACCTGCCCCGCAAGCATCGCTAGAAAAAGGGGGGAACGGCGCTGGGCGAGCGTGGGAGGAAGGGAACCGGTAAAACACCGGTTATTCGCCGTCCGGAACGAGGCGAACCCGGAACATGCGGGTGTCGGCGTCCGCGGGGATTTCAACGTACATGTCGATTTCGGCTTCGTCCGCGCCGGCCACAATGGGATCGCTCTGGACCAGATCGAATTCCCGGGGCTCGCCGGTGACGGGATCGGGTGTCAATTGGAGGGCGTACTGAATCTGGTAGCGCTTGCCGGGCACGGCCTGCCATTTCAGCCGGACGAACTTGTTGGTGAAGCCTCCCGTTCCGGCCACCGCGGGGGGCGGGGACTCCTTGCGCACCCAGTGCAGCGAAAGCAGCGAGGCGTGGTTGGTCGGATCCGTGCCCGCGAGCATCTCATGCCAATCGTTCATGCCGTCGCCGTCGTAATCGACCGCCGGTCGGTCGTCGGTGCCCAACACCTGCTCCCAGGAATTGACCAGGCCATCCCCGTCATCGTCGCTCCCATCCAGGGGCTTGGCCGGATCAAATTCCAGAAGCACGGAACTCTGATTCACGGAAACCGACACCGGCCGGGAATCGGCATAGAACGTGGCCTCTCCCGGCGTGGCCGCATTGAACACCCGGGCAAAGATCATGGCGTTCGTCGGCAGGCGCTCCGTGAAAATCATGCAGAAAATGCCGGAATCCGGCTGGGCGGCATTCAGCCCGATGCCCCCGATGCTGTTCGAGGTCACCAATGGGTTGATGTCGTGGGGCGCACCGTTGGTTTGCGGCGGGGCTCGGACCCCCGGATAGGGCGCCACCCGGATTTCCACCCGGCAGCGACGGTCCGCGCCCGAAGCATCCAGGGAACCGCGCAGCGGACGCCCATACTGGTCCAGAACGGGAATCCGGTTGCCCACATAGAGCGGCGGGATCGGGTCTTTGTCGGCGGATTGACCGTTGGCCCCCGCGGCACAGGCAACCAGCACGAGGAGGGGAATGACCCGCCTCGCCCATTGTTTGGTTGCCGCTGTTGCGTTCATGGATCACCTTTTCCGGGGCCGCCAGAAAGTTTCCTTCCCGCCAATCCCTATCAGGCTTTTCGTCAGACGAACCAACTTCCGCACTTTCCTTGCTGGAACTATAGACCTCGACGATGGAAATATATAGCACCCTGCGTGCCGCGACAAGAATTATTTGATGTTTAATTTTTCACGATTCTCATCCGCCGCAATCCGCAACGGCGCTAACATTATGTTAATCAGCAGATAATGATTTATTAACATTCGCCATGCTGGAATGCAGAAGCGATGACAGAAAACCCGATTTGCGCTTGACGCAAATGAAGAATTTTTGAGGTATAGCGATTTACCTCGATTCCCTCTATTCGCCGCCCCCCCCTCGTCTTTGGATCAGATGCCCCCGCCCGTTTCAAAAATGCCGGTCAACGCTTGTAGAGTGGCCTCCTCATCGGGACCTTCCACGGTCACCTCCAGCGAAGTGCCCCGCGCCGCCCCCAGTTGCAGCAGTTCCATGACCGAACACGCATTGGCCCGGGGACACCCTGCGCACCGCAGAAAGACCTCGGATTGCTGGCGCTTCACCGCCATCACCACGGCGGCCGCCACCCGCAAATGCAGGCCCCCCGCGCATTGAACCTGGATTTCCTTTGTCTTCATGGATTGTAAGCGTCCGGCCTATGTCCTCATTGACACGGTTTTCGCGGCCAGCCATTGG
>CAYODC010000008.1:9607-24706 GCA_964402575.1 uncultured Verrucomicrobiota bacterium | reverse complement strand
AAACGCTGCGCCCTCCTCCACCTCGACCACATCGCCACCTCCGGCGACCCCTTCGAACTCGGCGCCGCCCGCCCCCTCGACTATGGCCACTGGGCTGCCCACCAGCTCGAACTGCTTTCCCACCACCGCCTCTCCCACGGCCACGCCGTCGCCATCGGCATCGCCCTCGACGCCCTCTACGCCGCCGCCCTCGGCCTCCTCCCCGAATCCCACGCCCTCCGCCTCCTCCGCACCCTCCGCACCTGTGGCCTCCCCGTCTACGATCCCGAATTGTCCCGCACAACCCGACGCGGACGCCTTGCCATCCTTGACGGACTCGAGGCCTTCCGCGCCCATCTCGGCGGCGAACTCACTGTCACCTTCCCCGCCCCCCTCGGCGCCCGCATCGAACTCCATTCCATCGACCTCCCCCTCATGGCCGACTGCATCTCCACCCTCTCCGATTGGGGTCACGTCTAGACATTATACATTTAACTTGACCCTTGTGGATGTCATGCCACTTCGATTCAGGCCGATTTTTGCAATGAAACACATCGATCAATACCGGATCATTATGTATAATGTCTAGACGTGACCCCATACCCATGCGGGGCAAGCCAGCCAAGGCGGATAGGAAGCCCTGACTCATGAACGGCCCCACCCCATTCCCGCTCTCTTTCTGCCTGAATGCCTGCGACGCGTCAACGTGGAAGGCCGCCATGCACGCCCTCAATGCCGTCGTTCCGGCCGTCAAGGCGCTCGTCGCTCCCAACCGCCCGTTTCCCGTCAGCCTGCATCTGGGCAACCGCGCCCAGATAGAAGCCCTGGGCCATTCGAACGACTTGCCAGACTGGCTGGAAGACCACGACTGCTTTCTAGCCGCCCTCAACGCTTTCCCCTACGGCCGCTTTCAAAACGTCCGCGTCAAAACCAAGGTCTATCGTCCCAACTGGACCGATCCGGACCGTCTGACCTACACCCGCCGGGCCATCGCCTTCCTCAGCGGATATCTCCGTGAAGGACAAACCGGCACCGTCACCACCGTCCCCGGCGGATGGAGCGGGGAATGGATCTCGCCCGATGACGACCGCGAAGCCCTGAAGAACCTCCGCAAGGCCGCGGCATACTGCCGCGAAATCGAAAACCTCACCGGCCGCCTCATCCGCATCGCCGTCGAACCCGAACCGGGCTGCGCCTGGGAACTGTCCGACCGGCGCCTCGCCAAGCTGGGGCCCGAAATCGCCTGGTGCCTCGACACCTGCCACGCCGCCGTCGACTTCCGCTCCATCGAAAACCTCGATTGGTCCCGCATCATCCGCGTCCAGCTCTCCGCCGCTATCGAATGCGACAACACCCCCGCCGCCCGCGCCGCCCTCGCCCCTTTCGTCGAACCCCGCTACCTCCACCAGACCCGCGCCGCCGTCGACGGCGAAATCATCGGCGCCTGGCCCGACCTGCCCGATGCCCTCGAGTCCCTGCCTGGCCTACCCAAGAACGCCATCGTCCGCACCCACTACCACGTCCCCCTCACCTGGCCCGGCGCCGGCCCCCTGCGCTCCACCCGCGGGAATCTCACCCCCGCCTTTTTCCAGCAGGCGCGCCAAACCTTCTGCGAGGTCGAAACCTACACCTATTCGGTGCTCCCCCCCGCCCTGCGTCCGCGCTCGCTCCCCGAAGACATCGCCGCCGAAATCCGCTGGGCCAACCGGCAGATGGCGCATTGATGCGTTGCCTCGCCCCGAAGAACTGCCCTACAGAGTGGCTCTGTGGCTCCCCTCCCCAACGTGATTTTTTCGCTATTGCCCGGAAGGAGGTCCATGGTCTAGATTCCCTTCCTTCAAACCCTGAAATGCGCCCGAGAAGACGGGCATGACCCCGAACGCGAAGGAGACCCGATCATGACCGCCATCAAACTTGGCCTGCCGAAAGGCAGCCTGCAGGAAAGCACTTTTTCGCTGATGAAAAAGGCCGGCTGGAATTTCAAGGTCAGCTCCCGCTCCTACGTTCCGACAGTGGACGACCCGGGAATTGCCGCGCGCCTGCTGCGCCCCCAGGAAATCGCCCGCTATGTCCAATTGGGCCTGCTGGATGCCGGCCTGACGGGGTACGATTGGATCTATGAAAACGGGGCGGATGTGGTCGAGGTGGCCGAGTTGTGCTATTCCAAGGCCACCAGCAATCCCGTGCGCTGGGTGGTGGCCGTGCCGGAGAATTCTCCGATCCAGACCGTGAAGGATCTGCAGGGCAAGCGCATCGCCACCGAAGCCGTCGGGCTCACCACGCGCTATCTGGCCGAACACGGCGTCACTGCCGATGTCGAGTTTTCCTGGGGCGCCACCGAAGTGAAAGCCCCCGAATTGGTCGACGCCATCGTGGAACTGACCGAGACCGGCTCTTCCCTCCGCGCCAACCAGCTGCGCATCCTCGACACGGTGCTCACCTCCACCACCCGTCTCATCGCCAACCATGCCGCCTGGGCCGACGCGGAAAAGCACGCCAAGATCGAACAGCTCGCCATGCTGCTTACCGGCGCGCTCAACGCCGAAAACAAGGTCGTGCTGAAGATGAACGCCAAGAAGGCCGACGTGGCCGCCGTCAGCCGCGTTCTGCCCTCCCTGCACGCGCCGACCATCAACACCCTCAGCGACATCAGCTGGGTGGCCATCGAAACCGTCGTTGAAGAATCCGTCGTCCGCGAAATCATCCCCGCGCTAAAGGCGGCCGGCGCATCGGGCATTATTGAACTTGCATTGAACAAGGTTGTGCCGTAAAAACACCGGGCATTATTGATTAGGAGGATTGAAATGGGTTCCGTCAAAAAGAAACGCCGCGTCAAAATGGCCAAGCACAAACGCAGGAAGCGTCTGCGCGCGGACCGTCACAAGAAGAAATAGAGGGGAACAGCGCCATGCGCGGCACACGTCCGTGTCGGCTTGCGCTCGGCCTCGTCCTCCTCGGCGTCGCGGCCGGTTGCCGCTCGCTTCCCCGCCCTCCGCCCTTGCTGGACGGAGGGCTTGTTTCGTCCATTCCCCTCCCGCCCGACCAGGACCGGGCGGCCCAGGCCCACGCCTGGTTTTCCACGGGCATCCACCACGAGATGGCCGACGAGTACGATCGCGCCTACGAGGCGTACCGCCGCGCCGCTGAACTCGACCCCGCCAACGAACGCCTGGCCCTTCGCATGGCCTCCACGCTGGTTCTGCAACGCCGCACCGACGAGGCGCTCCGCATCGTCGAGGACTTCCTCCAGCACCACCCCGCGTCGGAAAACAGCCTGTTGTGGCTAGCCACGTTCTACGGCACCACCGGCAACACCGAACGCACCCTCCAGCTTTTCCGGCGCCTCGCGGATGAGTTTCCCGCCAATCCGGCCGGTTGGCTTCAATTGGCCTCGTTTTCCGAACGCGCGGGCGACGTGGAATCGGCCACCCGCCTCCTGGAGGAAGGAATGGCGACCGCCCGGCCCGCCGCCCTGCTCCGGCAGGAACTCATCCGGTTGGAGCTGGGCCGGATGCAATCCGCGCAGAGTCCCGCCGACGCGCGCGCTCCCCGGCAACGGGCCATTGCCCTCCTGCGCACAACCCTCGAGGACACTCCGGGCGACCTCGACACGCTCTACTCCCTGGGCGATTTGCTGGTGAAGGACGAGGCCCTTGAAGATGCGGTCCGCGTCTATGAGCAAATCGAACGGCTGGAGCCGTCGGATCTCCAAATCAAGCAAAGACTGGCCCGGACGTTTCTTGCCATGGACGACCAGCCCAAAGCCATCGCCATCCTCGAAAAATTGGTCCGCGAGGGCAAGGTGTCGGGCACCGTCCATTTCTACCTCGGTGAACTCTACCTGCAGGCCGGAGAGCCCCGCACGGCCGAAAGCCACTTCCAATCCGCGGCCGCGACCTCTCCCGGAGACCCTTCCCCCTGGCTGAAGCTTGCGGCCTTGCAGTCGGAAACCAATCCCGTGGCCGCCGCCGCCTCCCTGGATGAAGCCCTGCGTCTCATGCCCGGCAATCCGAAGCTGCTGGAAGTCCTGGCCCTCGTCCGGCTCGCCCAGGGCCGTTACGGCCAGGCCGCCGATTTGCTGCAGCAAACCTATGACGCCGTCACGGCCGAGGACAGCGAAGCCATCCCTTCCAATCTCTTCTTCTACCATTTCGCGACCGTCTGCACCCACCTGCGGCGCCATCGGGAGGCGGCCGTCTGGTTGCGTCGCGCCGCCGAGCTGGAACCCGCCCTGATCGAACTCTACGTGCAGCGAGCCCTAACGGGCACTTCCGCCTTCCGCAAATCCGCCGTGGCCTCCATGAAAGTCCTCGTCGCCATGCCCGGGCGGGACACTGCCACCGTCCACGCCCATCTCGCGACGTTGCACCTCGCCCTCCAGAAGCCCAATCTGGCGCTCCGCGATTTCGAACGCGCCATGGCGGCCGTCCGCAAGGATCCCCTGCAATCCGCGGTGCTGAATCCCCGTTTCTATTTCTGGTATGGCGTCGCCCTCGACCAGAACCGGCAAACGGATCGGGCGATCGAACAGTTTGAAACCTGCATCCGCCTGGATCCGAACTACAGCGACGCCCTGAACTATCTCGCCTACGTCTGGGCGGTGCGGGGAGAACGCCTCGACGAAGCCCTTCGCCACGTCCAAACAGCCCTTTCCCTGGCCCCCGACAATGCCGCCTACCTCGACACCCTGGGCTGGATCTACTACCAGCTGGGTCGTTACGAAGAAGCCCTCGACCTGCTTCAACAGGCCGACCGCCTGCAGCCCAACGATCCCGAGATCCAAGGGCACATCGAGCGAACGCTCGAAAAAATCCCGCGCTAACTCCCTCCGGCTTTCCGCCCTGGAATCCCTTCCCCGCCCGTCGGGCTACTTCCGCGCCTCGACGTAGAGGGAAACGGCCGGGATCATCTTGTCGAACAGCCGCGTGTTGCGCATCGGGGGGGCGAAGCTCTGGCCGTAACCCGAACGATAGGCTTCCCGGAACCCCGCCTCATGGAGGGCGCGAATCATCTTCTCGGAACTCCACCAACTGATGTGGTTGCTCGGGTAATGGTACTGCAAAAGCGGATCGCAGCGGTTCGTGCAATAATCCAGCGCATCTCCCAGCGGCAGCGAGGAAAACAGCGCATCCACCTGGACATCTTCAAGCCGTTCCGTCTTCGAGGCCACGTGGAGGGTCGATACATGGCTGGCGATCCGGTAGAGGAACAACTGCTGGATCGAGGCCTGGTTCAAGGGAATCCGGATCAGATGCTCGTAATTCCCCGGCCGGGAATAGAAGTCGCGCCAGCTGTAAAACGCCCAATCGCGCTCCTTGTAGGCGCGATATTCCAGCAGGGCGTCCGGCGTGGTCACCCGGAACACTCCGTCAGGCTTCAGCACCCGGCAGGCCTCCCGCAGGACATGGCGGACGCTTTCTTCCGGCAAATGCTCGAGAAAATGGCTGCTATACATGAGCTCGGCCGTGCCATCATCCATCGGCAGGGGCTCCAGCGACATCAGGTCGACGTCAATCGAAAGAACCCCGTTGGCAAAGGCGGGATACCGATCCGATGCGCGGTCGATGTTGGTCCAATAGGGATGCCAGAACCGACCGGCCCCGATGTTGTAGAACCGGCGCAACCGGAGGCTCTTCTCCGGATAGAGCCCGTCGTAGGCCGCCTTGTCGTCCGGATCGCCGTTTTCGTCGATCACCACCGGCGAACGAACAGTCTGCTGGGGCGGCCGCAACGGCTCCGCGGGGAAATCGATCGACTGAATCTTGCGGACGAGATACTGCGGCCCGGTTGGAACCCCTAGACCCAACGGCACCAGGCCGGGCTGACGGCAAATGAACTGGCAGGCAACGGTCTGGCTGAACGTCTGGGATTCCATGTCACATCCCCGGTTGCAAAAGCGATTTCGCGAGCTTGCACGCCAGCCGAGGGAACCGCCAGGCTCCCGACATGATCTCCATTGTCCTTTCTACGTTCATTGCACCGCTTGTTCCATGGCAGGAGTAACCGTCTGCACCTCCATTGCATGCCTTTTGTAATCGGCAGAATGCCCTCCCGCCTTAAACAAATCGTAACCTTTAGGAGTTCTGCCTCGAACCCTCCGCCCCGACCGGTCAAAACAACCGCCGGCCTCTCCCCCCCTCCGCTCCGGGCCCCGCCGATCAATCCGGTTCGTACCAAGCCGTGCCGTCGTGGGTCACCCAGATCGAGTAATAATTCGGGGCCATGGGACTCAATCCCAGATGATGGAAGGTTTGGCCAGTGCCGTTGTAGATCATCGTCCCGTCATTGGTCGTGGCGGGATAGGCCGAATCCGACCACCGCAACAGCACTTGCGAAGACTGCATGCCGATCGCGGTCGGATTGGACCATCGCAGGAACACACTGTTGTTCAACGGCACGGCGTTGATCCAGAATGCCGGATACAGCTCGTTGGTATAGCTGCAAATGGACTGGTTGTTGTCCGTGCGCTCTTCCCGCACCGGCGATTCGCATTCGCTGTTGATGAAGGCCCGGAAGGTTCCGGTCCCGGGGTTGGTCATGGCCGGCAAACCGGTCATGATCACATCCACGGCCTCGCCCGCGCCCAGCACGTCGACGGCATCCGCCCAATCCGGCGTCTCTTCGCAAGTGGCGGGGGCGGAGCGGTTCACCCACGCCGACAGCATGACCGGTCCGGTGGAAGCCACCGCCCCCCGGTTGCTCACCGTCACGGTGGCCAGGAAGGGAGCCGTCATGACTTCGATGGAAGAAATCACCAGATCCGGCAGCAGGTCGGTATCCACGGGATCGCCCCAGGCGAACGCACCGCCTTCATAGGAGCCGTCGATGGCCTGCACACCCCAAACGAGGCGCTCGCCCGACGGCAGCTGCCGGAGGTGCCATTCCCGCCGGTATTGCACATTGCCCATGCCCACCACGCTGCGCCGTCCCGTGTCCAGGTCGGCATGCGGACTCATGATGGCCAGGGGATGGCTCTCCGTGCCGACCACCAGATTGTAGGTCAGGCTGACGGACGGCGTATTATCATCCAGGGCCGCGCTCCAGCGGAACACAATCTCGTTGCCATTGGTCAGCGTGGCGCTGAGGCCCGTCGGCGCGGAAGGCGCGGCATTCGACAGCGAACCCAGATTCCGGAAAACCGCGCTTTCATATCCGTTCGTGGAAAGCCCGGAAATGGCCAGGTCCAGATCGCCGTCGCGATCGCTGTCCCCCAGCGCCACGCTGGACACCCGGACGCCGGGGATCTGCGTCGGCAGGGCGGACAGCGCGCCATTGCGGTTTTGGTAGACATGCACCGCGCGCCGACTGGCAGCGTCCTCGCCGGAAATCACCAGATCCTGCCAGCCATCGTTGTCCAAATCGCCCCACTCGCCGGTCCCCAGCCACAGAGGGGACAGCGGGTTGGTGGCCAGGCTGAACAGCCCGCTTCCGCCAGAGAACCGGTAGACCTCGCTCAGCATGCCATTGGTTCCATAGCCGGTCTGGACCAGGTCCGGCCGGCCGTCGTTGTTGTAGTCGCCCGCGCACAAACCTCCGTAGGCACTGCCTTGGACGGCCGGCAACGCATAGGCGGACAGCACTCCGTCGACGTTGCGGTACATGCGGAAGGTCTTTCCGGTGCTGGAATCCCCGCTCATCATCAGGTCGAGCCATCCGGTTTTCGCCGTGTCCAGCCAGATCGCCCGGCCATTCTGCAAGGGAACCAGGCCGAAATCCACGAACGTGAACGTCTCGTCCCCGTCATTGCGGAACAACCGGGAAATGGATGTGGACAGGGTGTATCCGGAGATCGCCAGGTCCAGGTCCCCGTCGTTGTCATAGTCGCCCCAGGCCAATCCGCCGCCCATGGTTCCCGGGAGACCGGCCTCGATGTCGGTGAATGTCAGGTCGCCTTCATTGCGGTAGATGGCGGTGACCACTCCCGAGTCGCTCATGCCCGAAACCGCCAGGTCCAGCCAGCCATCGTTGTTGTAATCGCCCCAGGCCAACCGCCCGGATTCCAGCGCAACGATCCCGGCCTCGAGATTCTGGAAGTCGCCTCCGCCCAGGTTCAGATAGATCTCGGTGAAGCGATTGGTCCCGTCGTAGCCCAGCACCCCCAGGTCCAGCAGCCCGTCCCCATCCAAATCCCCCCACGCCATCGACGAACCGGCGGCGGCCCGGATGTCGGCCAACGCATTGATGAACGTGTTGGTGGGCGGACAGGATCCGCGAATGCGGAACCGGTAGGTTCCGTTCGTATGGAAGAGATCGTCGCCCAGGATGGACACCTCCGCCGTCCGCGTCGTGGCCACCATCGGGAAAAACTCGATTTCAAACTCCGTGGTTTCCCCCGGCACAATGGATGCGACCGGCTGCTGCACCACGGTGAAATCAGCCGGATGCTCCCCTCCGATCGCCACGCGCGGGGTTCCCGTCAGGGTCAGCAAGGCCGTCCCGGCATTGGTGACCACGAACCGGTGCCGGATCGGGGCGGACACGTAGGACCCGAAATCCGTGCCGTCGGCCGTCGTGGGCTCTAAACTGCCGTTCTCGATCCAGTCGCCGTAGGGTCCCAGCACCAGCAGTTCATACTGCAATCCTTCCCCGCCCAGCCAGAGGGCGTAGGGATCGTCATCGGCGTCGCTGGATTTCACGTAGAACAACGCGCGGCGGTATCCTTTGGCCGTGGGATCGAAGCGGATGGTCAGCGGTGCCGATTCGCCCGGCTGCAGCACGCTGGGAGGAGCGGTGACCACGGCGAAATCGCCGGTGTGGCCGCCCTGCGCCTCCACGCCTTCGATCACCAGCGTCCGCACCCCCCGGTTTGTCAAAACGAAAGTATGGCTCACCATGCCGGTGGCGACATGGTGCGGGCCGTACCATGCTCCGTTGCCGGCATCCATGTCGGGATCTCCATTGACGATCACGGCCTCGTTGGTTCCCAGGATCTTCAAGTCGGCGGTGGGCGGAATGCCGTTCTGGATCCGACAGTCTTCCAGCTCCACGTGCCGGTGAATCCGCACCCTCGGCCCGGTTTCCGACTCGTTCAGGCGGAAAACGCCGTTGCTGATCCGGCATCCCTCCAGCCACCCCCCTCCGGCCGTCTGCCCATGGTTGCCGATCACCCGGATGTTGAGCAGCTCACCTCCTTCGGCGTACACCCCCGCACCGGCATGTGCCGACTCCTCGCCCCCGGAATCCGTATGGCCGTGGCGGATGGTGAAGCCATCCAGCACCCCGTCGGTCATGTACACACCACGGACGGCTCCGGGCCCCAGCGGCTCGTCCAGCGAGTGGGCCGCGCCTTCGATGAACGTGTTGCTGGCACCGTTCACGCTGCGCAGCACCACAGGCCGCGTCAGCATCACGCGCGCGTCAAGCCCTCCGCCCGTCCTTGATCCCGTGCGGTAGACCCCGTTGGACACCCAGATCGTCGCCCCGTTGCTGGCCACATCCACCGCATCCATCAGGTGGGTCGCTGCCGTCTCCCACGAGGTGTACGGCGGGACATTGGACCCCCAGTGGGAGACATAGTGCTCCTGCCCGCGGGCGCCCATCGCGCCCGCCGCCAGCAGTCCGCAGCAGATGACTCCGCTCCATCGCATGGATTCCCTACGGCCTTTCCGTCTTCCGGCAATCGACCGACCACCAGAGATTCGTTCCGTCCGTGTATTGGATCACCACAACCCCCAGGCGATAGCGGTTGCTCACCCACGAGGAACTCCACGTGGCATCCTCCACCCCGCTGGCGGTGGCCTGGATCTCATTGACCACCTCGTAGGTGTCCCAGGGATCGTTCCACGCAGCGCGGACAATCTGGACATCCGCTTCCCCCCCGTCGGTCAAAAGGCGGGCCGTCTGTAATTGGCCGTCCCAGCAAAAAGCCGGCGCCCAGGCCACCGCGTTCGTCGCCTGCCGGAAATCCACCGTGCCCCCGACGGAAATGTCATTCACCGGCCACGCGGTCCGAACCGCCCCGTCCAGTTCCAGGCGATCCACCCGGAGCGACCCGATATGGTTGGTCCCCAGCCCGTCCTCGATGGCCCAAGCGCCGGCCGCCAACCAGCCCGCCATGGCCGCTGCGACGGCTCCTTGCACTGCCCGATGGAATGTCGCTTTCATCCGTATTCCTTTCCGCCGCCGGAGAACCCTGCCGCACCCCGCCGGAATAACCGGTGGGAAGCCGTCACCGGCCTGGGCGGCCTTCCCGTCCGTCCGGCCGGCCGTCTCAAGGCGCCGGCACCGTCCGGAACAATTCCCGCCAAACCGACCCGTCGTAGAGGAACTGGATGATGTGGCCGGCCTTCAGGGTGAAAGACACGCCGCCGGCCAGCGCCAGGCCGTTCCCGTCATCCAGTTTCAAGGTGTTCGTGTCGTCTGTTCCCTGCAAGGTCAGCATTTGGCCGGCCGCCCCCGCCGCAATCTGCGGATTGGCGGAGAGGTCCACCGCCCCGCTGTTGCCGCGAACCTTCAGATAGGTCCGCTGCACATGGGCCGCCGTGATGCCGGTGGCGGCCGCCACCTGGATTTCGCCGGAAGGTGCCGCCACCACCGCCCCCGCGAAGGTCACCTTCGCCGTGACCGACACCGTATCGCTGGCGATGTCGTTGCCCAGCACCGTTTGCCCGCCCACCGCGAGATCTCCCGCCACGCCGGCGTTTCCACCGGCATGAAGGCTGCCTTCGATGCCCGCGCCGCCCTCGACCACCAGCGCCCCGGTATCCTTGTCCGTGGAGGCCGCCGTGGAAGCCACGGCCACCGCGCCCGTCACCGCCATCGCGCCCGCCACGCCAAGAGTCCCGCCCAAGGTGGCATTCCCCGACGCATCCACCGCGAGTCCCGGCGAATTGGTCCAGGCGGAGCCGTTCCACCGGAGCGTGTCGTTCGCCGAAGCACCCGCCGCCACCGCGCTGCTCAGCTTGGTGTCGACATACTGCTTGGTCACCGCATGGCTGGCCGCCGTCGGCACCGGCACGTTCAACTGCCCTTCGAACGTGTTGGTGCCGCCGATTGTCTGCACCCCGTTGGTGCGCACCACCGAGGCATTCACGGCCACCGCGTCGGCCGTCACCGTGAGGCCGTCCCCCGCCCCCACCGCCATGGCGATGCCCGCGCCGCCCGTCAATCCATCGCCCGCCGCCGCCGCCGCCAGGCGGATGTCGCCGCCGTTCACTTCCAGGCCCGCGCCCGTGAAGTCGGCCGGATCCGCCGAAAACTCCAGGCCCGCCAAATTCATCCCGTCTCCTGCCGAATAGACGCCCGGCGAAGCGAACTGGGCAAAACCGATCGCCTCCGTCCCCACTGCCGCGCCGGGAGTCGTGCACACCCAGGCGCTCCCCCCATTGACCGTTCCCTGCGCCACGAATACCGCCGCCCCCGCCAACTGGACGGAACTGGATAGATCGGTCGCCCGGGATGGCGTCCCGCTGGCCTGGACGACATAAATGCCGTTCTGGGCGGCGGTCCCCTGGTTCTTGACCAGGATCCGGTCGCCCGTGGCCAGCCCCACGCCATCCAGGATGTCGCCATTCTCAAAATCCGCGGACAATGTACGGCTGTTGGTGGTCGCCGCCTTGACGGCGGTCTTCCACGAAAGACCGTTGATGGCGTTGTCCACATATTGCTTCGTCGCCGCATCGTTGTCCGCCGCCGGTGCCTTCAGGCCGGTGACGGTGTGGGCGGTTCCCATGTTGAGATCGCTGGCCGAAGTGCCCGCGAACGTGATGGAATCGCTCCCCGCGCTTCCCAGCACCGTGTTGCCCTGCACCACCAGGTCGCCGGCATTCGTCTGCGCCCCGGTCACGCCCAGGGTCCCGCCCACGATCATGTTGCCGGAAGCGTCGGCGGTGACCAGGCTGGAATTGGTCCAGGCGGAGCCGTTCCACCGGAGCGTGTCGTTCGCCGAAGCACCCGCCGCCACCGCGCTGCTCAGCTTGGTGTCGACATACTGCTTGGTCACCGCATGGCTGGCCGCCGTCGGCACCGGCACGTTCAACTGCCCTTCGAACGTGTTGGTGCCGCCGATTGTCTGCACCCCGTTGGTGCGCACCACCGAGGCATTCACGGCCACCGCGTCGGCCGTCACCGTGAGGCCGTCCCCCGCCCCCACCGCCATGGCGATGCCCGCGCCGCCCGTCAATCCATCGCCCGCCGCCGCCGCCGCCAGGCGGATGTCGCCGCCGTTCACTTCCAGGCCCGCGCCCGTGAAGTCGGCCGGATCCGCCGAAAACTCCAGGCCCGCCAAATTCATCCCGTCTCCTGCCGTATAGACGCCCGGCGAGGCGAACTGGGCGAAGGTCAGCGGCTGGGAACCCACCGTCGCGGTCGGCGAAGTGCAAACCCAGGCACTGCCGCCATGGATGGAGCCCTGGGCCACGAACACGGCGGCCCCGCCCAGATGCGACACGTGGGTCATGTCGGCGGCGCGGACCGGGGCAAGGCCCGCTCCCTGGACCTCGTAGATCCCGTTTTCCACCGCGCTGCTCTGGTTCTTGATCAGGACGCGGTCGCCCGCCAGCAGCGCCACGGCATCCAGGGTGTTCCCGGCGCTCACGCTGGTCAATGCCGCCACATGCCCCGTGGTGGCGGCCCGCACCGCCTGTTTCCACGAAAGACCGTTGATGGCGTTGTCCACGTATTGTTTGGTCGCCGCATCGCTGTTGGCCGCCGGCGCCTTCAGCCCGGTCACCGTATTGGTGGCCCCCATGTTCAGGTCGCTGGCGCCGGTCCCCACGAACAGAATGGGGTCCGCTCCCGCATCGCCCAACACTGTGCGCCCCTGCACCACCAGGTCGCCCGCGTTGGTCTGGGCCCCGGAAACCGAGACCGGCCCTGCCAGAGTCACCCGGCCCAGAACGGCCAGGTCCGAGGCATTCGTTTGCGCCCCGGCCACGGCCAGGGTTCCGCCCACGGACAGGTTTCCCGAAGCATCGGCGGCGATCAGGCTGGAATTGGTCCAGGCAGAGCCGTTCCACCGGAGCGTATCGTGGACCGATGCGCCAGCGGCCACCGCGCTGCTCAGCTTGGTATCGATGTACTGCTTGGTCGCGGCGTGCGTGGCCGCCGTCGGCGCCGGCACGTTCAACTGCCCCTCGAAGGTGTTGGTACCGCCGATCGTCTGCACCCCGTTGGTGCGCACCACCGAGGCATCCACCGCCACTGCGTCGGCCGTCACCGCAATGCCGTCGCCCGCCCCTACCTCCAGCGGCGCCGCATCGCCACCGATCAATCCCGCTCCCGCCACGGCCGCGGCAATCTTGCCAGTCGTCACCGCACCATCCTGAATCATGGTCGTTCGGATGGAGTCGTTGGTCAGCGTGCTCGCGCCCACATCGGCCCAGGAACCGATCCGCAGGTTGTCCAGTACGATCCCGTCGTGCGCCTTCAGCGTGCGTACGTGGTTCGTCCCCAGACCGTCTTCAACGGCCACCGCTGGCAACGCCGCCAGTAGCATCAGCGCCAGGGCGCCCAGGCCCAGTTTGTGGTTCATGGCCAATCCTCTTTCATCCATCCCGGTGGCGGCTTTCATGCGCTAGTTGTCCCATCGGTTCTGGCTGCGGTTGATTTCCACCCAATGGGCGGAGCTTTCATCGTAAATCAATTGGATCGTGTCGTATTCCCCAAGGCTGAACGGCTGCAGGAGCTTGGTGCGGACGCCCGCCCCATTCACCAAAGTCACCTTGTTGGCCGTGGAAACCCCTTGAAGGGTCAGCAACTGGCCGGGCGTGCCGGCGGCAATCTGGGGTACGCCGAGCGTGACAGATCCGCCTTCGCCACGGATCCGGAGATAGGAGCTCACCGGCTGGATGGTGGCCCCGGGAACCAGCCATTGATCACGCTGCGAGAAACCCTGGCGGGACACCTGCACCAGATTCGTGCTGACGATGGACCCATCCACGTGGAGATTGGAGTGGACCTGCAGGCTGCCCTGCATGTAGGCGCTGCCCCAGCCCGAGGTGACCGAGGTCGCCCCGGCCGTGTTCGTCCCGAACACGGCAAATCCATCCACCTGCAGATCCGGATCGTAATAGGATCCGCTCTGGGCCAAGGCGGGCACGGCGACGGCACAACCCCACGCAAGCAGGCCTATCCGCACCCACGCGACAACGTACGCGCGAAACGGCCGCGAGACCGCCTTTCGCTGTACGGGTTCCAATGCTGTTGTCCGGGTCGTCAACACATATGCCTGCCAGAATCCGGGACGCCATCATCCCTTGCGCAAACACCCTGCCATCGGGACGAAATCCTATCACCGCCCACGGCCCGATGCCAAACATAAACCAAACATTTTATGCGCGCCCAATTCACCATGCGCTTGCTTCCTCTCGGCAATATCCGCTTGGTAGCATTCACGATGCCACACCCCGGCAGGCAACCTATTCTGACTCAGGGCGTTCATGTTTTTCTCCCTCCCGTCAGGCTCCAACGCAGATGGAATGCGGTTATCCCCCCCCTTTCCTGTCGCTGCTTCCACGGGCAATTCTTGCCCCTAGGCGTACCCATCCGGTCAGATCATCCCAAAAATGAACACTCCCCCGGCCATTAGACCGATAAAATAATGGAAACCCCCTTTACGTTTCAGGCCATCCACGCTAGATTCCGGCCGTGGCTTGGCCTTAACAGGAGTCTAACATGCAGGGAGCGATGCGCCGAAATCCCGCCATCCGAATGGCCTCCCGGACCAGAACCTGGCTTCTGGCCCTCGGGGTTGCCTGCGGTTCCGCCGCGGGATCCTCCGGCACAGCCCCCCTCGATCTCTTTTCCGTCCGCCCCGCCTCGCCCCGAACCACTTCGCCCCTTCAGGCCGAACCCGGCAGCCGAACCACCTATCCGCTCAACCTCCACGTGGACGCGTTGTTCTCGGAAACCATGGCCGTCGGAACCCTCCTCCGTTGCGAACCGGAACCCGGCATATTCTTCACCGCCCGGGTCAGCCGCATCGACATGGACATCAACGGAACCCTCACCGTGATGGCCCCTCTGATGGACCGGGAATATGCCTTCCTTCTCCTTTCCGTGGCCGATGGACAAGCCCTGGGCGAAATCCGCCTCCCGGATGAGCAACGCCGTTACCGCATTCAGTTCGACGCCCCGCTCCAACAGCACCTTTCAGGCGTATGGACCGACTCGGAAATGGAT
>CAYODC010000008.1:0-9597 GCA_964402575.1 uncultured Verrucomicrobiota bacterium | reverse complement strand
CGCCGGCCGTACCATGAAAACCGCCGAGGAACCGCCGTTGCCGAGTGATGTCAACACCGTGATCGATCTCCTGATCGTCTACACCCCCGCCGCCCAGACCTGGGCCGGCGGAACCGCCGGCATCAACAACGTCATTGCCCAGGCCATGGCCCGCGCCCAGGCGTCCATGGACAATTCCGGGATCCCGATCACCTTCCGCCTCATTCATTCCGCCCTGATCAACTACACCGAAAGCGGAAACTCCAATACCGACCTCTCCCGCCTCCAGAAAACGTCCGACGGCTACATGGACGCGGTGCACACGTGGCGCAACACCTACGGGGCCGACGTCGTCCATCTGCTGACCGTCGACAACGACTTTGGCGGACTCGGCTACGCCCTGACCTCTCCCTTCCTGCCCGGCGGTTTTCCCCACTACGCCTTCAGCATCTCCCGCGTCCAGCAAACGGCCAATACCTACACCATGATCCACGAAGTCGGCCACAACATGGGCGCCGGCCACCACAAGCTCCAGAACGTCCAGGCCGGACCCCAGCTCTATTCCTATTCCGCCGGCTGGCGGTGGACCGGCACCAATGCCAGCCGCTACTGCTCCGTCATGACCTACGAACAAGGCACTTATTTCGCCGACGGCCTCACCCACACCCGCGTCGGCCATTTTTCCAGCCCCGGCGTCTCCTATCAGGGCATCGCCACCGGCCATGCCGCCGACGGCGACAACGCCCGCACGCTGCGCGCCACCGCCGCCCTCACCGCCGCCTACCGCGCCGCCATCACCCAACCCTTCTGGCTCCGCGCCACCCCGCTCGACAACCGCGTCATGCTGCGCTGGGAAGACCCGCTTGAAAGCGGATTTTCCTCGAAGACTGTTCTCATCCGCTGCGCCACCAACACCTATCCCGCCAGCACCAACCAGGGTTCTTTCGTCTATCAGGGCACCGCCCGCCAGTTCCTCCACACCAACGTCACCCCGAACCTTCCCCACTACTACACCATCTGGACCAGCCACGACGGAACGACCTTCGTCGAACCCTGATCCCGCTCGCCTCCCCCCGCCGCCGCTTCCTCCGGCCTTTTCATTCAGCGCAACCGGATAGGAACTGGCATTCCAGGCGCGGCATCCGAAACACCCCGCAGCGGCCCCGGTCCGGACAACTGTGCGCACAGTACAATTCCCGCATCAACCCCCCGTAGCCCTCGATGAACAACCGGACGGCTTCGCGCCGATCGGATATTCCCCCCACCATCAATTGCCCGTCCAAATGGCAGCGAATGGCCGCGCGCTCCGTGGAAAGCAATCCTCTCAAATTCGTGCATTGCGCATTCATGTCCATCGCTCCCCGGCGCTTGGACCCATCGCCTCCGGCCGCACCGGCCCACCCGGCCGCCCGAACTAAATGAAGTCAAGCAGGGATACCTGTTTCATCAGCGTGGAGGTGCTGTTCAAAGCCGCCTGATAGGCGGTTTCCGCTTGGGACAGCTTGATCGTCTCCTTCGCCAAATCCGCGGATTCCAAGGTGTTTCGGGCGTCCAGCGTGTTCTGCTGCATCGAAAGCAGGTAGTTCTTCTGCGTGGTAACCTGGTCCTGCCGCGCCCCATTCAGGCTGGAACAGTTCAACATCCGGTCCAGATCGCCTTGCAGCCGTTCCAGCACCGCCGTGTTGTCGGTCACGCTGCCACCCTGAAGAGTGTCGCGCAGCTGGATGATCGATTCGAACACATCCTGCGTGGCCGTCTGGAATATTCCGCCTTCGGATCCCCCGGTGCTCCCCGGATGGTTCGTGGTGATGTAGAGGGATTCCCCGACCTTGATCTGGCGCGATTCTTCGCTGCCTGCGTAGCTGACCGATACGATCTGCCCGTCCACCGGGTCCCTCACCGCTTCATAGGGAAGCGTGTCCGTCCGCAGGCCGGCAAAGGTGAAACGCCCGCCATCGGACGTGTTCGCCACCGAAATCATCGAATCCAGCAACTCGTTCACTTCGTCCGCCAACGCCTTGCGCGTCACCTCGTCGATCGTCCCATCCCCGCTCTGGACGCCGATTTCATTGATCCGGTGCATGAGCTTCACGGCCTGCGTCAGGCCCTGGCTGACCGATTTGTGGTAGTCCAGCGCCATGTTGACGTTGCGCTGATACTGCGTCAACTGCGCCTGCGTCGACGCCATGCTGCGAATCAACGCATAGGCGCCGGGATCGTCGGAGGCCTTCGAAACCGCCACGCCCGACGACAGGCGCTGCTGGCTTTGAAGAATGTCCGCCTGATGCTGGCGAAGGGACTCCGAAAGGATCCGGTAACTCATCTCCGAGGTGACTCTCATGGCCCCTTGACAAGCAAGAGGCATGCCACGGCGTGCCCGGCAGATTGTGCCGCCCCCCGGAGGCCGTTCCCTCCCGCCCGCTTGACCCAACCCCGCGCTTGACGATTATTTTTTCCATGCTTAATCTAACTATAACTTCTGGAAAGGGGTGCCCTGTGAGTGCAGCCGATACAAAAATCCTGGTGGTGGACGACTCCAGCACGATGCGCCGCATCCTGCGCATGACGCTTGCGCGATGCGGCTATTCCAACGTGGATGAGGCCGGCGACGGCAGTGAAGGCCTGAACCTGTGCCGCTCCAAGCAGTACGATTGCATCCTCACCGATTGGAACATGCCGAACATGGACGGCCTGCAGATGATCCTGAATCTGCGCGAACTCCCCGCCTACTCGTCGATTCCCATCGTGATGGTCACGACCGAAGGCGCGAAGGATGACGTGATCGAGGCGCTGACCAAGGGCGCCACCTCCTACATCGTCAAGCCCTTCACCCCCGAAACCCTCAGCGAAAAACTCCAGGAAGTGCTGTCGCCCTGAGCCCCCCCCCAAGAGGATCCCATCATGTCGCCCTCCATCTCCGAAAACCAGCATCTGACCATCCTCCACGCCATCCGCCGCAGCATCGCCAACACCTTTGAACAAATGGTGTTTGTCCCCGTCACCACCGGCGAACCCCTGGACAAGACCGAAGGCAATCCCACCGGATGCATCTCCGGCACGATCGGCCTGTCCGGCACCCAGGCCGGAACCCAGACCGAACTGCGCGCCAAGCTCTCCCTGATTTTCTCGGAAGAACTGGCCCTGCAAATCTTCCGCAGCATGATGATGATGGACGAGTCCACCCCTGTGGAAATGGCGGAACTGCGCGACGTGGTGGGCGAATTGACCAACATGTCCGCCGGCGGCGCCAAAACCCTGCTGTCGGACGAGGGCTTCAAGCTTTCTTTGTCGCTGCCCACCGTGGCCGTCGGCCAGGATCATTATCTGGGCGCGCCATCGGGAATCGCCTTTTCCAAGGTGGTTCCGGTTTCCTTCAAGGCATCGGTGTTCTACATGGAGATCAGCATCTCCTGATCCGCCCGGCTACGGCGATGGCGTCTCCGCTTGGCTGGCTTCCCGAAGGGCCCGCCTCGCTTCCTCGCTGATTTCCACCCGGTCTTCTCCCGGCGCATGCAGGTGCGGACGGCGCCCTTCCTTGTCGAATTCCTCCTGCTGGCGGCGATCCCGGTCCGGTGAATCCCGGTCCATCGGATCCACCCGTTGCATGGATGCCGAAGGATCCACGGTCCGCTGGCCCATCCCTCCGCTCATCGCCTCGCTCATGACCCCTCCTCCCCGCCCGTCCCGGGCGCGTGCATCGGCGCCGTTGTCAACATCGCCTTCAGGACCAGAAGGGCGGCGGCATGCAACTGGCAAATCCGGGCTTCGCTCAGGTCCATGACGGCCCCGACCTCCTTCAGGGTCAAATCCTCGAAGTAATACAGGTAGAGAATCTTCTGCTGCCGCACCGGCAGCCGCTTGAACACCTCGCGGAACTGGGCGATGCGTTCGCGGCGGCTCGTTTCATCCCGGGGATCCGGCGCGCGCTCATCCGCCAACCGATCCCCCAACGAACCGAAGGAATCCGGCCCGTCGTCCATCTGGGCATCCAGCGAGATCCACGGCTGGGACCGCGCCAACAACTCCCTCATCTGGGCGGACGGAATCCCCGCCACCTCGGCCAGGGTGTCTTCGTCGGGCACCTCGTTGAACTCCTCCATGTGTTCCCGCGTGTACTGGTTCAATTTCTTCAGCACCTCCCGCTCCGTACGGGTCAGGGGGTCCTGCTGGCGCAGCGCATCATGAACCGCCCCCCGGATGCGCGGCAGCGCAAAGGCTTCGAAGGGTACCCCCCGCGCCTCGTCGTAGCGCCCAATGGCCGTCCACAACCCCATCAAGGCATGCTGCATCAGGTCTTCCATGTCGATGTAGCTCGACTGGTAGATGGCCATTTGCTGCACCACCCGCCGCACCAGCGGAATGTGCTGCTGGATCAGGGCGATCGCATTCTGCTCGCATGCCTTCGACCGGAACGCGGCCCAGGCGGCGTCCTTCTGTTCCTGCTCCGGCATGGTCGAAAACGCGCTCATGACGCCGCCGGGGGTTTACGGGCTGCGGAAGCGGCGGAAGCTTCTTTCCGGCCGGGCTCGGTCGTCGCCCGGCTTTCTTCTTCCGTGACGGGCGGACGGTTCTGCAGCACCTGTTCGGCCACGAACCGCAGCAGGATCATCGAGAAGAACCGCAGAAACACGAACAAGACGAAAACCGTCGCAAAGAACACCAGCGATGCCCGGAACACCGCCGACAACAGATCCATTCCCTGCGCCAGGTTGATCCCCATCGAGATCGCCGCCACGATGCCGCCCAGGATCAGGGCCAATTGCGTCAGCAACGCTTTCATGAGGGGGGGGCCTCCGAGGATTTCAGGAATTCAGAACCTTCCCACTGCGCCATCCATTGCTCCAGCGAAACCCGGGGCGCCGCACGGCGGGGACGGCACGCCAACCGGACGGCCAGGTCCCGCAGGCACTGGGCCACCGCGCCGTTCGCGGCATAGCGCACGATGTTGCGCTGGCTCCGGATGGCTTCGGAAACCCGCCGGTCGAACACGATCACCCCTTCCAGGGTCAGCGAGGCCCCGATGAACTGCCGGGCAATCGCATCCAGCCGGCCGAACAGCGCCTCGCCCTCGTCGATCGAATCCACCATGTTGACCACCACGCCCAGCGACTGCCCCTGCGCCCGCAGATGCAGGGTCTTGATCAGCGCATACGCATCCATCAGGGATGTGGGTTCGTTGGTCAGCACCACGAGCACTTCGGGACACGCCGCCAGGAAATCCGTCGTGCTCCTCCCGATTCCGGCGCCCGTGTCCACCAGGAAAATGTCGTAGCGGGAGGCAAAACGGAACAACTCCTCGATGAACAGCTTCCGCCGGGCGGGGCTCAGGTCCACCAGCTCCGGGGACCCGGATGCGGACACCAGCACATCCGGGCCGTTTTCCACCCGCTGGCAGGCCTTCTCCAGGCTGCATTGCCCGAACAACACATCCTGAAGCGTGTAGTCCGACTCCAGACCCATTTGCAAATCCACGTTGGCCAGCCCCATGTCCCCGTCGAACAGCAGCACCCGCCTCCCCTGCTCGCTGAACGCCAGGCTCAAGCCCACCGACACCGCGGTCTTGCCCACCCCGCCCTTGCCGCTCCCGACCGCAATGCACCGCGTGCCGCCGTATACGGTCCCCGGACCGGCATGCAACGCGCGCAATCCCGCCGCCTGGTCTTCCACCGGCATGGGGGCCTCCAACCCGTCCCTCGTCATGGCCGGGCCTCCCTCAGGTCACCCGCGGACGGGACTTCCCCGTCCTCCGCCTGGAACAGCAAATCCGCAATCCGGTCCGCCCGCGCCGCGAAGATGTCCTGCGGCACCCGCTGCCCATCCGTCACGAACGCCACCCGGCGGTCGGATTCAAAGGAAAGGGAAGTGAAAATCGACGGCCGGCGGGTCTCGTCGACCTTGGTCACCACCAGGTAGTCCGGCTGGAACCGGGCAAAGCCCGCCATCATCTCCGGCAACTCGGTCCGGCTCAGCGTGGCCGGCACCGTCAGCATCGTGGTCAGGTCCCCGAGCCCCCGCAGCACGCTGTGAACCGAGGCCAGCCCCATTTCGTCGAAATGGGTCCGGCCGGGCGTGTCCACCAGAACCACGTCGCAATCGGCCAGCGCCGCCAAGGCGCTCCGCGCCTCGCCGGCCGAAAACACCACCCGCAGCTCCGCCCCGAGCAGGGAGGCATACTCGCGGACCTGGTCGACCGCCGCAATCCGGTAGGTGTCCGCCGTGATGATGCCCACCTTGAGCTTGTGCTGCATCGTCGCGATCGCCGCCAGCTTGGCCAGCGTCGTGGTCTTGCCCGACCCCGTCGGCCCGACCAGCACCACCACGTGCGGCTTGCGCTCGGCATGGCGAAAACGGAATTCCTGCGCCACCGGCATGTGGCGGATCCACTCCTTGCGGGCCCGGACCGGATCCGCTTCCAGCATCAAAGGACACGTGCTCCGGGCCCATTCGCAAAACCGGGGATCCCAGTTCCGGGCATGAACCGGCAGCGTTTCCATCCAGCCGTTTCCCCCCGGTCCGCGCGCGGCCTCGATGCCCTGGATGTGCTCCCGGATGCCCTCCAGGGACCGCTGCACGTCGCGCCACTGGTTCAATTGCTGGCGCTGCAACCGGCGCAACGCCTCCGCCTCGGCCGGAGTGGCCGTCCGGGCCCCGCCCGGCGCCGGCTCCGTCGACGGCCCGGCGGCATCGTCGAGAATGGCAATCAGTTCGCATTCCTGCCGTCGCCCAAACAGGCCTCCGCCTTCGGTCGTCGGGGCGACCACTACGGCATTCGGCCCCATCTCCGTCAAGATGGTTTTATAGAGCTCTTCGCGGCTCGGCCCTTTGTACCGGCGGATCTTCATGCTCAGGCGACTTCCTTCTGCTTGGAGACCGGGATCGATACCAAGCCGATGATGTCGATGTCAATCGCTTCGGGAATCTCGGCGAAGGACAGGACCGGCAAATCACGGAACTGCGAATCCAGCAGGCGACGCACATGGCGCCGCAGCGTGGGCAGGCAAACCACCACCGGCTGGCGGTTGTTCTTCCTCGCCGCGGCGAAAATCCGCCCGACGCTGTCCAGCAAGGCCCGGTTCTGCTCCGGCGGCAGCGCCAGCACGCCCAAATCCCCGTTTTCGCGGTGAATCGAATCCTTCAGCAGGTTTTCCGCCTCGGGATGAAGCGCAATGGCCGGCAGCTTGCGGCTGGGTTCCAGATAGTGGCCGGTGATGTGCGCCCCCAGCGCGCGCCGGCACAGTTCGGCCAACAACACCGGATCCTGGGTCCGGCCGGCGTGGTCCGACAGCGTTTCCAGAATCAACGGCAGGTCGCGGATCGACACCCTCTCGCGCAGCAGGTTCTGCAGCACCCGGTGGACGATGCCGATGCTCAGCCGGTTGGGAATGAGCTCCTGGACCACGGATTCATGCTTGCGTTTGACCCGCTCGATCATTTCGCTCACGTCCTGGCGCAGCAGCAGGTCGGCGGCCTGGCCGCGCGCGGTCTCGGTCAGGTGGGTGGTCACCACGTCGGTGGGATCCACCACCGTCAATCCCTGGGCTTCGGCCTGCTCCCGCTGCGCCGCCCCGATCCACCACGCCTTGAAGCCGAAGGTCGGATCCTGCACGGACACGCCCGCGGAAAATCCCGAACGGCCCGTCGAATCCACCGCCAGCCAATTGCCCGGCTGCAGCAGGCCCCGCGCGACCTCGTGGCTGCGCACGCGGATCGCATACTCGTTGTTGCGCAAGCGCATGTTGTCGTGCACGTTCACCGGCGGCAGCACGAACCCCAGTTCCTCGGCCAGTTGCTGCCGGATGGTGCCGATGCGATCCAGCAGCTTGCCGCCCTGTCCCCGGTCCACCAGCGGCACCAGCCCGAACCCGATCTCCACGTCCATCGCGCTGACTTCGGGCACCGCGCGTTCCTCCCGCTCCGGCAACGCCTTCGTATCCCGCCCCGGAAGCGCCTTGCTGCTCGACACGCTGTCTTTGCCCGGAGCCGCCGCGGACTCGGCTTCCTCGTTGGCCCGCAGTAGGAACCCCACTCCGCCCATCAATACGCCCATGCTCAGGAACGGCACCAGCGGCAACCCCGGCACCAACCCCATCGCGCACAGCATTCCTCCCGTCGTCAACAGCGGCTTCGGCCGGAGGAACAACTGGATCTTGAGATCCTCGCCCATGCTTTGCCCGGTGGCCGCACGCGTCACCAGCATGCCCGCGGAAATCGAAATGATCAGAGCCGGGATCTGCGAAAGCAGACCGTCGCCAACCGTCAGGATCGTGTACTTCTGCAAGGCATCGGCGGCGCCCAGCCCTTGTTGCAGCATGCCGATCGCAAACCCGCCCAGGATATTGATGGCCGTGATGACCAAGCCCGCCACCGCGTCCCCGCGGACGAACTTGCTCGCGCCGTCCATGGCCCCGTAGAAATCCGCTTCCTCCGACAGTTCTTCCCGCCGCCGCAGCGCCTGCTTCTCGTCGATGAGCCCCGCGTTCAGGTCGGCATCGATGCTCATCTGCTTGCCGGGCATGGCGTCCAACGTGAACCGCGCCGCCACTTCGGCGATGCGCCCCGAACCCTTGGTGATCACCATGAAGTTGATGATCACCAGGATCAGGAAGATGATCACGCCCACCACGTAGCTGCCGCCCACCACGAAATCGCCGAACGACTGGACCACTTGGCCCGCATAGCCGTTCAGCAGGATCTGGCGCGTGGTGGCCACGTTGAGCGACAGGCGGAACAAGGTCAGCAGCAGCAGCAGCGAGGGAAAGGTCGACAACTGCAGCGGATTGCGGATCTGCAGGGTGATGAACAGCACCAGCGCGCCCATCGCAATGCTCAACACCAGCATCACGTCCAGCAGCGGCGTGGGCACCGGCAGGATCAACACCGCCAGCACCGCCACCAGCGCCACCGCCACGGTCACATCGGATTGACGGAATTTCATCATCGCTTATGCTCCCGCCCGCACGGGTTCCGCCGTTGCGGTTCCCGCCGTATCCAAGCCCTTGAACCGATGCCCCAGCCGGTGCAGGTACGCCAGCACCTCCGCCACGCCGCTGAACAGCGCGGAGGGAATGAACCGTCCCACCGGCACCGCCTTGTACAGCGCCCGCGCCAGGGGCGGGCGCTCCACCACCGGCACGCCATGGGCCCGGGCCAGCTCGCGGATCCGCTTCGCCTGCAACCGCAGCCCCTTCGCCACCACCTTGGGCCGGTCCATCGTCGCCGGATCGTACTTCAACGCCACCGCCACATGCGTCGGGTTTGTGATCACCACCGTCGCGCTCGGCACCGCCGCGATCAGCCGCGACGCCGTCAACTGGCGCATCTTGCGGAACTGCGCTTTCTTGACCTCGGGCTTCACCTCGTACTGCTTGCGCTCGTCCTTCACTTCGTGCTTGGTCATCATCATCCCCCGCTCATGGCGCCGCCGCGTCATGACGGCATCAATCACCGCCACAACAATGGCAAAGACGCACACCCACATCAGCGTCATGTAGATCCGGGAAGCCACCCACGACACCGATGCCGGCAGCCCAAAGGCCGGCAACTGGGCCACCTTGTCCCACTGCCCCTTCCACACCAGCGAGATAATCCCGACGATCAACCCCAGCTTCAGTAACGTCA
>CAYODC010000007.1:0-26416 GCA_964402575.1 uncultured Verrucomicrobiota bacterium | reverse complement strand
CACCGCTGCCCAAGGCCGCCGCGCCGGCCGCGAAAGGAGCCCGTCGATGAGCGCCCCATCCCGTGACATGGGCCGCCGGATGGGCGCCCGACTCGTGGTCTGCGCCGCGGCCCTGATGCTGGGCCTGGGCGCGCAGGCCGCGCCCAAGGGCTTCGAGTATCCGGTGTCGCTGTCGGCCAAGCTGTCGGGCCTGACGCCCGCCGAGCGCAGCTTCATCGATGATGCGGCGGGCCTCGCGCCATTCGGCCTGACGCCCGAGCGCCTGAGCCTGGAGCTCGAGAAGCGCGACGCGGCCGAGGTGAAGGCTTATGTCGCCAGCCTGCTGGCCGTGGTCGAGGAATCGAAATTCCACGAGGGCGACCTCGGTGAGCTGCCACTGAACACCGAAGCGAGCTCGTACAACACCGGCACGGTGCTGCGGCCGGCGATCCTGGACGAGCGCACCCGCGATCCGGGCCCGATCAGCCTGCAACGCTACCTGCACCAGCGCACCGGCATCCCGACCTTCGCCAACGCGCCCGTCGCCGTGCGCAAGGACGACCTGGTCGCCGGCAAGATCGAGATCGCCTTCGTCGGCATCCCCCTGGACATGAGCTCGGGGTACCGCGACGCCAAGCACGCGCCGACCACCCTGCGGATCACCGACGGCCTGGTGGGCTCGGACGTGGACAGCCAGATCGACCCGACGCTGGCGCTGCGGATCGCCGACTTCGGCAACCTTTCGGTCGACAACATGAGCATCGAGCGCACGCTGGGTCATGTGCGCTTCATGATCGGCGACGTGGCGTCGACCGGCGCCGTGCCGTTCATCGTCGGTGGCGACCGGGCGCTGACCTACCCCAATGTGGCCGGGGTGGTGGACACCCTGGGCAAGGGCAAGGTGGCGCTGGTGTCGTTCAGCCCGCACCCGGACGCCATCGCCGACTTCGACCATGAGTTGGTGGATGTCATCGCGGTGGGCCGGCTGCTGACCGAGGGACTGATCGAGGGCAAGAACCTGGTGCAGGTCGGCCTGCGCGGTCCCAGGGCCAAGGCGGCGGACCTGCAGCGCCTGGCGGCGCAGGGCGTGCGCTATCACACCATGGCCGAGGTCGAGAAGTCGGGGTGGGAGCCCGTGATGGCCAAGGCCCTGAAGGAAGTCGGCGGCAGCGCCGAGGGCGTGTTCATCTCGTTCGACATGAGCGTGCTGGACCCCAGCGACGCCCCCGGTGTCGGCCGACCCGTGCCGGGCGGCCTGACCATGCGCGAGGCGACGCCGCTGGTGCGTCGGCTTTGCGCCGAGACCAAGATCGTCGGCTTCGAGATGCTGGACGTCGCCCCGATCATGGACCCGACCTACAAGACCGCCATGAACGCCAACCGCATCATGAACGCCTGCCTGGCCGGGATCGCGATGCGTAAGGAAGGCCTGACGAAGCCGGGCTATCTGGCGCCGGTCAGCCTGGGCGCCAAGCGCTGAGCGCGTCGAGGAGGGCGGCGGGCCTCCCGTCGCCGGCCTCGCCGAGACGCGCGGCCACGAGGCCCGTCACATTGGCGACGGCGAAGCTGACGCCGCTGAGATTGCGCTGGGCCGAAACGCCCGGCACGGGGCGCGGATAGCCCGAGGCGTAGCAGACGGCCGCGCCCTCCACCGACCGCACGGCGAACGCGTCGCGCGGGATGTCCCAATCGAGTCCGACCCCCAGCACGCCGGGCAGGGCGCCCGGGAAACACAGGTCGTCGCCGTTCTGGCGCGCCGCCACCAGCGTGACGCCCGCCGCCGAGGCCCGCGCCACCGCCTGCGCGAACAGCTCCCGGTGCGCGGCGTTGGTCGAGCCGAGGCTGAGGTTCACCAGGTCCAGCTTCTGCGCCACGCACCAGTCGATGGCGCGGACCAGCGCGGCGCCGGAGGTCCTCAGCGCGTCGTGAAAGACCTTCACCGCGAACACCTCGGCGGCTGGCGCCTTTTCCTGGATCGCGGCGGTGACGGCCGTGCCGTGGCCGATGCGGTCCAGCCAGGCGCGCGGATCGTCGGCGACCTCGTTGTCGGGCAGGATCGCGACGCCGCCGGCGATCGGGCCGATGTGGGGGTGGTGTGGGAAAACGCCGCTGTCGATCACTCCGATGCGGACCCCGCGGCCGGCGTCGGGGGCGGCGGCGACCTCCGCCTCTGCGGCGGAGGTCATCAGGCCACCAGCTCGGGCGCGGCCGGGTGCGAGACCACGGCCCTGCGGTCCTCGATGGTGACCACCATGTCAGCGATCTGGGCCAGGGCCGGCTTGTGGGTGATCACGATGATCGTGGCGTCGGGCAGGTGGGCGCGCAGGTTGCGCGCGATCAGCGCCTCGGTCTTCACGTCGAGGGCCGAGGTGGGCTCGTCGAGGATCAGCACGCTCGGCCGGCGCAGCAGCGCCCGGGCCAGGGCGATCCGCTGCCGCTCACCGGCAGAGAGGGCCAGGCCCCGCTCGCCCGTGCGGGTGTCGTAGCCTTCGGGCAGGCGGCGGATCAGTTCGTCCAGCCCGGCCTTGCGGCCCGCCTCCTCGATCTCGACGCGGGTCGCGTCGGGCAGGGCGAAGGCGATGTTGGCGGCGATGGTGTCGTTGAAGAGATAGGGGGCCTGGTCGACCAGCAGGACCTCGCGGCGCAGGTCCTTCAGCGCCACCTCGCGGATGTCGACGCCCCCCATGACGACCCGGCCCTGGTCGGGGTCGAGCTGGCGCACCATCAGGTCGGCCAGGGTCGACTTGCCGGCGCCGCTGGGGCCCAGCACCGCACAGAAGGCGCCTGGCGGGATCTCCAGGGAGACGTCTTCCAGCACGGGCTCGCGATCGTAGCGCAGATGCACATGCTCGAACCGGATGGCGCCGCGCGCCAGGGGCTTGGGGTCGGCGGGATCCTGCACCTCGGCGGGGGTGTCCAGCAGCTCGAACAGGCGGCCCAGGGAAACGCGCGCGGTGGCGAGGCCCTGCGCCAGCCCCATCAGCACCTGGACGGGGCTGAGCAGGCGCATGTGATAGGCCATGAAGGCGACCAGGGCGCCGATGCTCATCTGGTCCTGCATGATCAGCCAGCCGCCGAACAGGATCACCGAGGCGGTGGACGCGGTGAGGATCGTGCCGGGCAGGGCGCCGGCCATGAACGAGGTGATCTGCATCCGCAGCATGGCGCCGACGAAGGCGTCGTTGCCGGTCTTGAAGCGGGCGGTCTCGTGCTCGCCGGCCTGCAGCGAGGTGACCACGCGCATGCCGAGGATGGTGTCGACGAACAGGCTTCCCAGGTCGGCGCTGCGCTCGCGCATCTCGCCGGTCAGGGCGGTGAGCTTGCGCTGGTAGTAGGTGAAGGTCAGGAGGCAGGCCGGCACCAGCAGGACGCTGACGATGAACAGCTTCCAGCTCAGGACCAGCATCAACACCACGCTGCCCACGAAGAAGACCACATTGCTGAGCACCGAGAGCAGGGAGTCGGCCACCACCCGCTGGACCTCGCCCACGTCGCCGTTGAGGCGGGACATCAGGTCGCCCAGGCGGAAGCGGGCGTAGAAGCGTGGCGACAGCGTCTGGAGATGGCGGAAGAGCGCCACGCGCATGTCGAACAGCATGGCCGCCGAGATCGAGACATAGCGGTAGCTGGCGATCACGTTCAGCACGAAGCCGAGGACCGTCGCGCCGAACATCAGGCCGGCCACCCAGATCAGCGCCGTCATGTCGCGCGCCAGCAGCGCGTGGTCGATCAGCAGTTTGGTGATGTAGGGCTGGGCGAGGCCGAGGGCGGTGGCGATGAGGCTGACCACCAGCACCAGCACCAGCCGGCCACAGTAGGGCCGCAGGAACACCCAGAGGCGGCCATAGGACCTCCACTCGGCCACCGGCCTGGGCGGCGTTTCGGGTGGAGCGGCGGGGCGGTTCATGCGGCGAGGTCCCGGGCTTTCAGGCGGAAGCCCTTGAGTTCGTAGGCTGGATCGCCGGCGTGGGCGAGGCGGCTCGTGCTCCAGCGGTGTCCGGCGTGCAGTTCATCCAGCGCGCCCTGCCACCAGGGGCCATCGCCTCCGGTGCGGTAGAAGTCGGCGCACAGCATCAGGTGGCGCCGCAGCGAGGCGGTCAGCGCCAGGTCGTAGTGTCTCAGCAGGGCGGCCCGGTCGCCGCCCTCGGCGATGCCCACCACCACCGCGGAGGCCAGGATCGCCGCGCGGACCGCCTGGGCCGTCCCGTCGCCGCAGATGGGGTCGAAGCCGATCGCGGTGGCGCCGCAGACGAGCCAGTCCTCGCCGGATGAGGGGGTGACCATGCGGGGAGCGGCGTCGAAGCCCCGCGCGCCGGCCTCGACGAACTCCACGCGCGGCCCGATCAGCCGGCTCCTCGCCAGCAGGGGCCCGCAGTCACCGCCGACGGTCAGCAGCCAGGCCGCGCCATCGGCGCCCGGCACGAGGAACAGCCATCCGTCGGCGGCTGACTCGATCCAGCAGGCATCGGCGTCCGTGGGATCGAGCAGGCGAACCTGCGCCGACGAGGCCATGCGCCCGCCGAAGCGCCGACGCTCGGAGCCGTCGGGCGGTGCGCCGGCCGCGTGGATCACGAAGTCCGCCTGCTCCGGCCCGTCGACCGCCGTCGAGGTCCGTAGCGCGCCCAGCAGGTCCGCCTCCGAGACGGCGATCCCGCCATGCGGAAGGCTGGAGGCGGGCCCCTGTCCCCAGGCCACCACGCGACGGCGCACCCTGGGCTGGTCCGCGAGCAGGTCGGGGCGCTCGAACACGTCGCGCATCAGCGCGAGGGCGGGTTCGCTGACCAGCAGGGCGGGCACCTTGGGCCGATCCTGGCCCTCGATCCGTACCTGAAGGCCCGCCTTTCGCAGAAGGTGGGCGCAGCAGGCGGTCGCGATTCCGTCGCCTCGTATCAGGACGGATCGCAGCGTGCTCATGGCGTCAGTTCGTGATCACCATGCCGGCGCCGGTGATGTCGTTCTCGAGGTCCCAGGTGCGCTCGAACTTCAGCGAGCGGGCGTCGTAGACGTCGATCTCGAAGCTGGCCCCGTACATGTAGAGCTTCTGCCCGTTGCCCGACATGCCGAAGGTGAAGCGCGACTTGCAGGGGAACTCCGCCTTCTGCTGCAGGGTGTAGGCCGCCATGCTGAAGCGCCAGATCTCGCAGCGCTTGTTGCCCGTCTGCCCCTGGGTGACCACGGTGTAGGCCTGCTTTCCGTCGGGTGTCACCTGCAAGCCGGCCATCTGGCTGGGGGCGGGGCCGATCGGCGTGTACTGGAACTCGCGGTTCGACAGGTTGAAGCGGGCGACCCCGAAGACGCGATTGTGGACGTACGGGTCGGCGCCGTTGAACAGCGAGACGTAGCGGCCTGGCTCGCTGATGCCGTCCAGCGGGGCGCCGAAGTTGACGCCTTCGAGGCCCGGGGCTTCCGGCTTCGCCAGATCGATGCGCTCGATCACCTTGAAGTTGGACGCGTCGAGCACGATCACCTTGTCGCGGAACTGGTAGATGTACTTGCCGTCGTCCGAGACCATCATGGTGCTGCGGTAGCCCCGCGCGCCGTCCTCGTCCTCCTTGGCCACGTCGTAGGTGGCGACCACCTTCTGCTGGGCCAGGTCGATGACCGCGTACTTGGGCTTGCCGACCTCAAAGCGGTCGATGCCCTTCGTGATCTCAGTGATGACCGTGTAGAACAGCTTGCCGGTGGGATCAGGCGCGCCGCCATTGAAGCGGTAGCGCTGGTTGGGGGTGTTCAGGCTGAACTTGTTGGTGACCTTGCGGGTCGCCACGTCGATCACCTCGATCCCGCTGTTGGTGATCGTGGTGACGTAGATCGTCTTCTTGTCGGCCGAGGCGCGCAGGCTGGTCGGCAGGCCGGTAGCCAGCGGAATGCGCTGGACCACCTTGCCCTTGCTCTCGTCGAAGACGATCAGCGAGTTCGGGTAGGCGCCCATGAACAGGATCGACGCCTGGGCCGAACCCACGGCGGCGGAGGCGGCGAGGGCGGCCAGGCCCAGGGTAAGAGGTCTCATCGCGGCGACTTTCGGATGCGGCTGCAGGGGCGCGTCAGGGGAAGACCAGGTCGAGCTTGCGCCAGTCCTTGGTCGCGGTGGCGCACTGGTTCGCCCAGTCGGGCGAGTTGTTCACGTGGTCGGGCACCTGGGCAGGCCAGAAGCAGGTCACGTAGCAGTCGTAGATGTCCCGCTCGACCGGCTGGCAGAGGCCCGCCGTGCCGCCCGTGGCGTCCACCTCCCATCCCGGCGAGAAGGCCAGGGAGCAGCCCATCGGCACGTGCGGCCGCATCTCCCGCTCCAGCTCCTTGCTCAGATCCATCAACCGCATCGCATACCCCTGCAGCGCCTTCTCCTTCTCCGTCCGCGGCTCCCACCCCGGCACCGGTACCGGCTGGCCCTCCCCGTCCAGCGCCACGAACACAATCACGCAATGCGTCGTCGACCGCCGCTCCCCGCTCCGCAGGTTCTTCGAACAAACATCCACCGCCACATGCATGCTCGTGCGCCCCGTGTGGATCAGACGCGCCTGCACCTCCACCAAATGGCCGATCGGAATCGGCTTGTAGAACCGAATGCCCCCCACGTACACCGTCACGCACGCCCGCCCGCTCCACCCCGCCGCACACGCATACCCCGCCTGGTCGATCCATTTCATCACCGCCCCCCCATGCACCATCCCGTAGATGTTCTCGTCCGTCGGCTCCGCCACGAACCGCAGCGTGATCTCCCGGTCCCCTCCGCTCCGCTCCGCCTGCTCCATGCCCGCCTCCTGTTGCCGCTGCCCGTCCCGGAACAAAGAAAAGACGCCGCGGAAAACCCGCGGCGTCCTCGTGCCTCCTCCCGCCCGCTTGCGCCAGGCGGCCGAAGGAATCCCGCCTATTGGGCGGTCGCCGCGGCGGCGGTCTCCGCCGCCGCATCCGTCGTCGTCGTTTCCGTCGGGGTCGTCGCGCCCGTCTCCGCGCTGCTGCCCGAGGCCGTGCCCAGCAACAGGCTCGTCGTCGACCCGCGGATGTCCCCGGAACGGCCGCCCTGCTCCACCCACGTCGCGTCCAGCCGGCGGTTCGCGAAGGTCTTCGCCACCACTGTGCCCTGGAAGGTCCCGACGATCTTCACCGGGAACATCGCCGCGCTGGTGCCCGAGCACGAGAAGGACGCGATGATCGAGTCGCCGTCCAGCGGCAAGTAGCGGTCCAGCTCATCCGTGCGCTCCGCACCCGAAGACGAACGCATCTGGCTGATGTAGCCCTTGTACACCGCGCCATTGTTGTCCGTGATCGTCACGTGCTGACCCACGTGGTTCACCGAGAAGGAATATATGCTCGCGCCCGTCGAACCCGGATTCACATGCTCCGGCTCGCCTTCCGAAATGCGCACATACGAATACGTCGCCCGGATGTAGCCCGATTCCTGCACGGGATTCATGTTGAACATCGCCGACCACGCGCCCGACGCGTATTGCACCGTGCCCTCGTTCGAGCCCAGCACGCCCAACCCGTTGTCCGAAACGCTCCGGATCACCTCCCCGGCCTGGTTGACCCACGTGATCGTCACCGATCCCGCCACGATGTCGTCATGCTGCAGGCTCCCCGAGAACGTCGTCGCATTGGCCTGGAACGTCCCCACATACTCGTTGGCCACCCGCACTTCGTTCGTGCTCCCCGGATCCGCCGGCACCGCGCTGTAATCCGTCACCAGCGCCCCCAGCCGCTCCGCGTTGCGGTACACGCCGCTGAAGTTCACCCAGTTGTAGGTCGAACTCCAGTTCTCGGCATCGCTGCCCGTGTTCCATTCGCATCCCGCGAGGCCGAACGCCAGAACCGCCGCTCCCAAGCCCAACCAAACCAAACGTCTCATCTGTCCCGTCTCCTTGCTAGATGCCTAATTGAACATCATCCTAAACCGTTCCGCCCGGCAGCGTCAACGCGATTCGGCGAGCCCCGCCACCCGGCGGGACCCGCCTCCCGGTTCCCTACGGACTCTCGATCCGCAGCATCATCCGGCCATCGCCTTCCGCATCCGGCACCGTCACCGTGAAGCTCTGGCCGGCCGAGGCCGGATTGTCCAGCATGACCTGCACGCCCGAATGCGCCCACGGCCCGATCAGACCATCGTTGGCCATCACGTTGACCACCGCCGGCGCCCCGGACATCGCCCACACCTCGTAGGTCACCTCGACCCCGCCGTCCACAGCCCTCACGCCCGTGATCCGGGTCGTGACCGTGCCGTTCCGCTCCGGATGATCCGTCTCTTCGAGCGGATCCGTCTCCCGGGCCACCTCGATCCCGTCGCTGAATCCGTCGCCGTCGCTGTCCCAGCGCCGCGCGCCCGTCCCCAGCCGGAACTCCTCCAGATTGCCAATCCCGTCGTTGTCACTGTCCAGCGCCGCATCCGACGCCTCCAGCGGATCCAGCTCGTTGTCCACTTCGTAGCCATCCGGCATCCCGTCGCCATCGCTGTCGCTGCGGTTCGGATCGGTCTGGTTCTCGAACTCGTCCCCGTTGGGCAGCCCGTCCGCGTCCGCGTCGAACGCCGCATCCTCGCTGCGCAGCGGATCCAGCCCCGCGTCCGCTTCCCAGCCGTCCGGCATCCCGTCGCCATCGCTGTCCACATTCCGCGGGTCCGTCCCCGCCTGGCTTTCGCCGCCGTTGGTCAACCCGTCGCCATCCGCATCGCCGGCCGCATCGGCCGCGTTCCGCGGATTGAACCCATGGGTGCGCTCCCATCCATCCGGCATCCCGTCGCCATCGCTGTCGGCGTTGAGCGGATCCGTCCCGGCGGCGATCTCCTCGCCATCGCCCAGTCCGTCGAAGTCGCTGTCCCACCGGACCGGACTCGTCCCCTGCGCCAGTTCCGCCTGGTCGCTCACGCCGTCGCCGTCGCTGTCCAGGCCTTCCACCCCTTCGTAGGCCAGCGAATCGTAGGCCACCAGTTCCTGGCCCGTCGCCAGGCTCTGGGCGCCCACGCTCACGGACTTGACCGTGAATTCCACCTCGTAGGGCGACTGCGCATCCGCCGAGGCCCCGCGCTTGAGCAGCGTGACTCCGCTGGGCTGGGCCCGCACAAAGCCCCACGGCTCTCCGGCATCCAGCTCGCCGTTGTCATTGGCGTCCACATAGCCGCGCACATGGTACGTCCCGGCCCGCAGCCCTTGCAGGCTGTACGACCCGTCCGCCGCCACCCGCGCCCGGGCCACGCATGCCTGGTCGAATCCGGCGCCTTCGAAGGCTTCCACCACCTGCCGGCCCAACGCCTCGCCGTAGTAGCGCATCCGCCCCTGGATCGTGCCCGCACCCACCGGCGCTTCCTGCACGTTCACCGAGAAGCTCGTCGACACCAGCGTGGACGCATTCGTCGGATTCCGGCCCCGCACCTGCAGCGTGTAGTCGCCGTTGGTGAAGGATCCCCAGCCCGCCAGCGGCAGGTCGAATTCCGCCGGGCCCCGGCCCGGATCGTCATCGAACACCACGCCGTTCGGCACCGGCGCCACCGTCTCCCAGACCGGCGAACCGCCGCGCAGGATCCGGATCGACACCTCGGCCGCCCCCCGCGGCACGTCGAGGACCAGCTTGTTCCGCGCATGCGTCAGCGTCTCCCGATCCGGATACACGATGGCCGGTTCCAGCTCTTCCGCCGTCCCCTCGTAGATAACCGAGTTCGTGCCCATCAGGAGCGTCGTGCCGTCTACCGTCCCCACCGACCACCGGTAGGCTCCGCTCATCGGCCCCACGCCCGCCAGCTTCAGGTCCATCTCCGTCACGTACGGACGCCCCATGGCTTCCAGATGCCGTATCGCCGTGTAAACGAATGGATTTCCCCCTTCGCCCAACGTCTGGACCGCGACCCGGTACGTGGTCCCGTTCACCTGCGAGAGCGCCGTGGCAATCGCCTCCATGTTCTGCTCCCACGAGAAGCGGATGTAGCCGGCCGGCTTGTCCGTCAGGCCGATGCGGACCTTCATCGAACCCCACGAGGTCTTCTCCGTGTTGTGTTCGCTGTAGCCCAGCCATTCGCCCGCGTTCCACACCCCGTTTCCGTTCGTGTCGATGAACGCCATGAACGTCGTCGGTCCTTCGCGCAGGTGCCCCGTCGTCCAGCGCCGCAGCGTGGTCGACAAGCCGTTGGCGAACGCCCCGCTGAACGGCATGATGGCCTTCGCGTCCGGCGTCCGCATCATGGGGTCGGAATACGCCCACACGATCAGCGCCGGCGCCGACGGCACCACCACATCCAGCTCGTTGATCGAATAGGCCGAGCTGAGCGTCGCCACCGCATCGCCCAGGAACGTGAAGGTCACCTCCGGGATCGGATACGACACCGCGCTGTTGGGCCGCGTCGGCGACACCGTCGTTTCGGTCTCCACGACCGTCGCCACCGCGTTCGTCCCCTCGCCCGTGACGTTCGTGGTGTACGTGACATCCACGCCGGTCCCGAGGTATTCGCTCAAGTTGCTCCACCCGTCTCCGTCGGGATCCGCATGGGCGTCGTTGGCCAGCGGACTCAGGATGCCGCCGTAGAGAAGCTCCCACGCGTCCGGAATCTGGTCGCCGTCCATGTAGTACTCGCCGAACGTCAGCCCGCCGGCGCTGGAGAAGTAGTCGTTGTTCCCGTCGCCGTCCGTGTCCCAGTTGTTCGGATCCGTCCCGGCCAGGTACTCGCCCAGGTTCGTCAGGCCGTCGCCGTCCGCATCGCCATACGCGCCGTTAGCGCCGGCGGGATCGCCCGCGTCGAGGTCGTGCTGCGTCTCCCACCAGTCCGGCAGGCCATCCGCATCGCTGTCCGGCTGCGTGATGTCGCTCGGCGCGGCCACGAAGGCGGCATCGCCCACCAGCAGGCCCGCGTAGTTCAGGTCGTTGCGCTTCATGATGTTCTCGGCCGACGCCCCGCCGTCGTCCGCCGGGAAGTACCCCACCAGGTCGTCCTTCAGCGCGCGCAGCCGGTCCACGAAGATCGGCGGACGCGAATTGCGCAGGATTTCATCGCCGTTCATGTCCGCCAGGATGCGGTAGTTCATCGACTCGTTGGCGGCATCCACCACGAACGGCACCGGCGGCGTCCCGTCGAAGATCATGTAGGACACCAGGTCCACGTGGTCCAGCTCATCGTCGATGGCGTATTCGGGCACCGGCGATATCGGCTTGCGCACCAGCTCGATCTCGCTGGCCGTCAGCCCGTAATGCATGTGCTTCTGGATCTCCTCCTGCGTGCGGTCCTCGTTCCACACCATCACCTCGTCGAGGTCGGCCTGGAGCGTCTCGTCGCTGATCCGCAGCGCCGATCCCGCGTTGTGGTACTGCCAGTAGTAGGTCTCGAAGCTCGGGGCGGGCCGGGCCTTGAACACATAGTAGCTCAGCGCCTCCGTCTCCAGCTCGCCATCCACGAACAACCGCACCCGCTCGCTGTCGCCCACCGCGGCCAGGTGGTGCCACTGCCCGTCGCGAATGTCCACTTCGGACACCAGCGAGCGCCGGACCACGTCGGTCACGTATTCCAGGCGGTTGAGCACCTTGCGCTTGATCGGCTTTTCCGGATCTTCCGGATTCGGCACTTCCTCTTCCTCGTAGATCGGCGTCGCCGTGTTGACCTGGCCCCACCATTCCACCACCGGCGCGCCTTCCTCGTTGATCACCAGCGCCTCGTTGATCCGCCAGTCGGCCCCCTGGTCCACCAGCATCACGTCCACCTGGCGCGTGACCGCCCGCCCGCCCAGCGCGCCCGGCTGCATCCGAATCCACGTCTCCAGCGTGAACTTGTGCGTTGTCCGACCCGCCACGTATTCGATCACCCGGTACTCGTCGCCAAACGCCGCGATCTGCGTGTGGTCGGATACATATCCGTCCTCGATCACTTCCGTCGCGCGGCCCAGGTAGCTGTGGTTCTCCACGCTGCTGCGGAAGCTGTTCTCCAGCGTCGCCACCGAGAACAGCAGCGCCTTGCTGAAGTTGGCGTAGATTTCGCCCGCGTCCCGGGCCTTGTTCCACAGCCGGATTTCCTTCATCTCGCCCAGGAACCCGATCCCGCCCAGGTACAGCCGGCCCGGACGGCCCGACACCGGCCGCGCCGACGTGTCGGTCCCGCGGATCTCTTCGATGCCGTTGATGTACAGGATCAGCCGGTTCTCGTCCGCCGAATAGGTCGCGGCAATGTGCGACCACACGCCCACCGGCAGCCCCTGTCCGCTGTTGATCCGGAAAGTCGAATTCCCGTCGTCCTCGCGGTTGAAGCCCGCGTACACCCACAGGTCCGGCCCCACGCCGATCTCGAAGGTCGACCAGTCGCCGCCCACCGTCCCGCGGCGGAGAATGTCCACCGGCGCGGCCGGCTTGGCCGTCGGCTTCACCCAGGCTTCCACCGTCCAGTTGCTCACCGCGTACAGCATCGTCTCCAGCCCGTCCACCTGCTCCGTGGCCGTCACGCTGCCCAGCCCGCTGAACTGCAGCGCGCGCGGACGGTACGGCGACTCCGAGCGCAGCACCATCGTGTTGTCCGTGCGCTCGTCCACGTCCGTCGTCCCGTCATCGTCCGAATCCAGGTCGATCTTCGGCCACGCCGACCGCGCAAACCGCGCGTCGCCCGAACGCTCCGCCGCGTTCTGCCAGCCCGTCATCCAGTCGTTGAGGAAATAACTGTTCTCGGCCGTGGCGCCGTTGTCCTCGAAGTTGTAGATCCGCTTCGGCGCGCGGTTCTTGTCCACCGCGCCATCGAGGTTGGCTTCCGGCAACAGCACGTCCCGGTTGTTTTGGATCTCGATCCCCGTCCGGACGTAATCCCAGACGCGCACCGCATCCAGCTCGCCCACCAGGCGTTCGCCCATCACGGTCTCGAACACCCCGCGCAGCGTCGTCGCCGGCAGGCGGGCGGCGGCTTCCACCGCCACGCACTTGCCGTCGACATACAGCCGGGTCTGCAGCGTCGCCGGATCGCGCACCGCCGCCACATGCGCCCACCGGTCCAGCGGCAGGGCCTTGGGCGCGTCGACGCGCACATCCTCATACCCGCCGTTTTCCGTGCGGAAGGCGTAGCGGATGTACGGCACCCGCTCATCCACCCCCAGCTCGTAGTCGATCCAAAGCTGCCCGTTCTCCGCAAAGCGCTCCGCCCGGCGGATCACGATCCCGTCGATCTCGCTTCCCACCGGCTTGACCCACCCTTCGACCGTCCACGGCAGGGTCGCGTCATGCGCCTGCTCGGTGCGCACCGTCAACCGGCCGCTGCCGCTGAACGCCATCGACCGGCCAATGAACGGATCGCTCGCGTTCAGCGGGTCCGTCCCGTCCCGGATCTCGTCCCGGTCGCTGAGGCTGTCGTCATCGGTGTCGGCGGGATTCGTCCCCTCGCCCACCCAGACGGATCCCGGCAGGGTGCCGGCCTGCTGCTCCTGGCCGTTGCTCAACCCGTCCCCGTCGGAATCGGCGTTGAAGTCCGTGATCCCGTCGTGGTCGGTGTCCGCATCGAACGGACTCGTGCCCGCCAGGTATTCATAGAAGTTCGTCAGCCCGTCGCCGTCCGGATCGCCCGTGGCGCCGTTCTCCGTGGCCGCCGACAGCGGGTCCAGGCCCATCGCCTCTTCCCACCAGTCCGGCATGCCGTCGCCATCCGTGTCGTCAAACGCCGGCACATAGGTCTCCGTGGAGAATACCGCCTGGTCCCGCTCCGCGGCATACTGCCAGGCCGGAATGCTGTTCCAGTCCTCGGACTTGGTGAAGTCCTCCGCCGTCGCGCCGGCGTCGTCGAACTGCAGGTTCAGCACCGGGCTTCCGCCCGCGCCCACCGCCTTGGCCAGGTTCAACCGCCCGCCGGTCACGACCTTGCCGGCCAGCGCCTCCACCTCGTCCACGGCCTGCATCAGCGTCCGCTTCATGCTGGCCACGCTGCGCTCCGGGTCCTGCCCCAGCAGCAGGGCCGCCGCGCCGGTCACGTGCGGCGCCGCCATCGACGTGCCGTCCATGCTCGCATAGCTGCCCGGAACCGTGCTCAGGATCCCCACGCCCGGCGCCGCCAAATCCACCGACACCGCGCCGTAGCAACTGAACAACGCCAGGGCGTCGTTCTTGTCCGTCGCCGCCACCGAAATGATGTTGGCCAGATCGTAGTCGGACGGATAGCTGTGCCAAATGCCGCCTTCGCCATCGTTGTCCCAGCCGTAGTTGCCCGCAGCCGCCACGAACAGATGCCCGTTCAGCCCGGCCATCCGGATGCAGTCGTACAGCGCCTGGGAGAAGCCCAGCCCGCCCCAGCTGTTGTTGCTGATGCGCGCACCGTTCTGCCAGGCATATTCAATGCCGGCGATTTCGTCGGAGGTCAGCCCCATGCCGTATTGGCCAAACACGTTCACCGGCATGATCTTGACCTTCCAGTTCACGCCCGCCACCCCGACGCCGTTGTTGCCCACCGCGCCGATGATGCCCGCGCAATGCGTGCCGTGCCCGTTGCGGTCCATCGGATCGTTGGCCACGAAGTTCGTGCCGTCCATCAGCTGGTCGAACGTGCTGAAGTTCCACCCGTGGTAGTCGTCCACGTAGCCGTTGTTGTCGTCATCAATGCCGTTGTCCGGGATTTCCCCCTCGTTGACCCAGATGTTCTCCACCAGGTCCGGATGGGTGTAGTCCACGCCCGTGTCGATCACCGCCACGAGCACCTCGCGGTTGCCGGTGGTGCTCGACCAGGCTTCCGTCGCGCTGATGTCCGCGCCGATCGTCCCGTTCGCGGAGCCGTCGTTCTGCATGCCCCACTGCATCGGGAACATCGGGTCGTTGGGCGTCCGCTGGATGCGCGTGACATAGTCGGGTTCCGCGTACAGCACGTTCGGGTTGTTGCGCAGGTCCGCCAGCCGCGTCGCGAGGCTGTCGCCCGCCTTCACTTCCACCCGGTAGATCGGCGCGATCGTGAACGTGCGGTTCACGCTCAGCCCCAGCCCCGACAGCGCATCCGTCGCCACCGTCGACAGCGTGCCGGACTTGAAGCGCACCAGGATGTACTTGTCGGAATGCTCGAACTGCAGCGCATCCGCGATCGGCAACTGGCGCACGTCCGGATCCGCCGCCTGGTTGATCGTCTGCGTGTTGCGGGCGACATCCCCCGCCGCCTCGGCCTTGACCTGCTGCGCCGGCAGCGCCCCGCCCAGCACCTTGACCCCGTCCATCCACCCCATGAACGGCTTCTCCACCACGCCCGATTCCTTCGTGCCGCCGCCAATGGTCAGCGTCCCCAGCACTTCCTTCTCCATCCCCAGGTCCATCCCGCTCGGCGGGAACACGTCGTTGCGATAAATCGACAGTTCGCCGTTGACATACAGGCTCATCGTGTGGGCTTCCGCGTCGTAGCTGCCCGCCACGTGCGTCCATTCGCCCGCCGCGATCAGCCCCGTGGCCTGGTGCCCCCCGCGCGTCTCGTTGGCGCTGGCGCTGTCGTTGACGCTCGTCACCATCTCCACCGGGACATCCGGCGACAGCCCGTCGGCCGAGGCCGCCAGCCCGACATGGCGCACGTACGGCGCAAACACGCCCGGCTGGACTTCCGTCAGGCCCAGTTCGTAGTTCACCAGGTCCGGCCCCGTGTATTGCAGGCTCGTCGACTGGACCGTCCGGCGGATCAGCAAGCTGTCGCCCGTCAGGTCTTCCGAGGGGTTCACCCAGCCCATCACCGTCCACGACTGCAGGTGGTGGCGCGGCTGCGCCTCGACCGTCAGGCGCCCGTTGCCCAGGAATTCCATCGACCGGCGCACCGGCGGATCCAGCGAATTGATCGGGCTCGAAATGCGCGTGGCCAGCCCCTTGCCGATCGCCTCGTCGTAGTCGGACAGCCCGTCGTCATCCGTGTCCACCCGGTCCAGGCGGCTCCGGGTCATTTCCTGCTCGTACCAGTTCGGCAGCCCGTCGCGGTCGTAGTCCTCTTCCCCGTCGTTGATCCCGTTGTCGTTCGTGTCGGGATCCTGCGGATCGTACCCGGTCAGGAGATACTCCCACCAGTTGCTCAGCCCGTCGCCGTCCGGATCCCCCACCGCGCCGTTGTTCCCCTCGGAGTCGTTCGGGTCCAGGCCGTTGGCGACTTCCCAGTCATCCGGCAGGCCGTCGCCATCGCTGTCCTTCGACGACAGCGACACGCCGTCCATCAGACGGAACTCCCCATGGCCGGACAGCAGCGCGGCGTTCTTCCACTGGCTGGCCCAGTCGGCCGCCGCCGTCGAGTCCTCGGAACTGGGCAGACTGCTCCAGCGCGACCAAACCGTGCCGTCGCTCTTGTAAGCGATGCCCTCGTTGCGCACCAGCACGTACAGCTCGCCGCCCATCTCCGCGGCATCCGCCACCACCACCAGGTCGGCCCCGTCCCACACCATCACCGCGTGGTCAGGCGCCGGCGCCAGCAACCGGTCGCCTTCGTACAGCGTCTCGATCGCGTAGTTCGCCGGATCCGCCCCGTCCGCGGCCATCGCGGTATAGATCCGCGGCAGCCCGTCCGGATCGGCCTTCACCACGAAGCTATCGCCCACGATGCGTGCCCCCGGCGCCATCAGCAGGGCGTTCTCGTCGTCATAGATGCCATCGATGCGCTGGCGCACGGGCGACAGCCAGTGGAGGGCCGGGCCCCACTCCTGCCAGTCGCCGCTCACCATGCGGAAGTACACGCCCAGGCTGTTCCACCAGGCGAAATCGCCGTCGGAGGCGCTGCCCGCGATCATCGTGCCTTCGCAGAACAACTCGGCCGGGGCCGTCCGGGAATATTCCACGCCGGTATCGACCGTCACCACGTCGGCGCCGTCATACCAGCTCACGCCATCCATCTTCAGCTCGTCGGCGGGCACCCCGTTGTAATCCACCCCCGCGATGATCGTGGGATCGGCCGGGGCCAGCCAGGCGGCGCCATCCCATTCGAGCACGGCATCGGCCGCCGTGTCGTAGATCCGCAGACCTTCGTCCGGCGCTGTGAAGGTCCACGTCGAACCCGTGTATTCCGCAATCGCATGGTCCTGCCCGGCAAACGCCCCCGTCGCACCCGCGCCCACCAGATAACGGTCTCCGGTGTTTGGCACCGCCGCGGGCGGCGCCGCCAGCGTGGCTTCCACCCGGCTCTTCACCGTCAGGGAAGGCCATCCGCCATCGTCCAATTCGTAATGGGCCACCAATCCCGCCGACCCGGAATCCACCGCGCCCATGTTGTTGTAGATCTGCTCCTCGGTCCGCACCGGCAGCCAGATCCGAATGTCGTCCACGAAGCCCTGGAACCCTTCGCCAATGCGCACGAACGAGCGCGAACCCTTCCCGCTCTGCGGCGGACGGCTCAGCGCCGGGAATTTCTGGCTGCCCAGCAGGCGGCCATCCATGTACAAGCTCAATTCGGCCTTCTCGTCGTCGTAGGTCGCCGCCAGGTGGACCAGCCCTTCCGAGGGATACGGATCCAACGGGGACACCGCCACCGTCAAGCGGTGGGAAACCTGCGCCACCGGATTCCCGCGCACCTGCACCACGGTCCCCGTCTTGGTCAGGTCATCCACGAACACATAACGGGCTTCCGGCGTCAGGTAGTCGCCTTCGCGCACCACGCGCAGGTCGAAATTGACCGCCAGCTTGTTGTCGATCGTGTCCTGGACGGTGCGCCGGACGATCGAGACGCCCTGTCCGGGCTCCAGGAATTCCACGCTGCCCGGCAGCACCTTCGCCTCGACGCTCCAATGCGGCAGCCGGAAGGCATAGCGGTCCGAGACTTCCAGATAGGATCCCGGCCGGCCGTCCAGATACAGCGCCATGTTTTTCGCGGGACTGCCCGAGTCCACCGGCGACGTGTTGTTGGCCTTCTCCACCGAGTCCATGATCCCGTCGTCATCGGTATCACCCAGATCGGGACGGCTTCCCAGACCCGCCTCCAGGCGGTTGGACAATCCATCACCATCAAAGTCCTCCTCGCCGTCCACAATGCCGTCGGCATCCGTGTCGGACTTGCGCGGATTGGTGCCCGCCCAATACTCTTGCAGGTTGGTCAGCCCGTCGTTGTCATAATCTCCATCCGCATCAGACACCGAACCACGGGCCGACAAGTTGGTCCAGTTCGTGTCGTAATGTGGGGTTTGGGAGTGGGCGGGCGTGAGCCAGGCGTACGGATTGAACTCATGGACGATTTCCCATGCGTCGGGCAGCCGGTCCCCGTCGGAATCCCATTCTCCGCGTTGACTGTCCAAGGCCCCCACCACCGGCGCCACCTCGCCGGCATCGAACTGGAAGTCACCCCCGATCGCCTCGGACGGTAGCGCAAAAATGCCTTCCGGATAGATGTATTTCGAAGCCGGGTAGTTCAACACCTCTGCATCATGCGGAAAATAGTTGCTCGTCAGGCTGCACCACGCGGCCTTCACCAAGCTTTCCGCGGACATGCCACCGTCCTCAAAGGAATAGTACGCCGAAAGACCGTTGGCCACCTGGTTGCTGTAGGCATCATAGGGACCGGGCTGGACCGATGTCATCAAATGCCGGTAATTGTCCTGGATTTCCGCAGCGGAGCGGGTGACGGACCACACGCGGATTTCGTCCACTCGCAGGTTGTTGGCGAACTCGGGGCCCTGGGCGAAAATCAGGCTGCCGCTGTTTTCGTATGCCCCTGCGGTTTCCTCGCCGACCTCATCGGACTGCTCAAGGGCACCATTGAGATACAGGCTCAAGGCATTTCCATGCGCGGAATCGTAATGATCAAACGAACCGGCAAGATGAATCCAGCGGGCGGAGGGAATCGCCCGCGAAGCGCTTACTTCGTAACGGTGCGTGCCCCCCGGCGTCTGAAAGGCAATGTACGGCACGCCGACATTCAACCCGAGTTCGAAAGCGGAAAATCCGCTGCTGGTTAACCCCTGGGCTAAGATGCCTGTTGGAGTCCCACTGTCGATCCGGACCCACATCTCTATCGTGAAATCTCGCGAGAAATACGCCCCGATGATCGGGAACAACTGCGTCATCCCCGCCCCCGTCAAGACTCTTGCCGACCGGGGCACCAAAGCGCTGTGAGAATGCACTGGACTGGTCCTGAGTTTTCCCTTGGAAACCGCCATGCGGATTTCCACGTTGTCCGGCATGGCGTCATCATCCGTGTTCTTGCCCGGCATCGGCACAACGAGTGGAGTGTTGTCAGTCAGCGGATAGCCCGGAATAGGCAACGCCGCCGCGGCCAGCGTACCGTCCGGATCCGACAGAATCAAGTCGGCCAACACCGGCGGGGGCCCGACCGAGGCCGGCGTGAAGAAACCGGGGGTGTTCAGCACATGCCACAGGTTGTCAATGCCTGGAGTGTAACGTCCATCTTCCGATCCCGCCGGTTCCAAATAATACAGACTTCCCCGAATGAACGGCTGAATCGCACCGGCGCCATCCGCCGGCAAGGGCCGGGGGTTACTGGCCATTTCAAATCCACCCAACCCCGCGCCATACGCATCGAACAACAGTTCCATGTCATTGATCACCACCGGAAAGGATGGCGATCCCGCGACAGGGGTGAAAGTCCCCGCCGCCGCCAGCGCCGGATCGAAAAAGCCGGGATACAGGTCGGGAGCGTAGACGGTGGTGAACGTCGGCTGTACGGCTGGGGCCACCGCCGGGAGCCAGATGGTTGGATCGAATCCGTACGGCGCCTGATAGCCCAGCGTCGAACTCCAGTTCAACGAACGCGTGATCCACGGATCGGTTTCGTCGCCCGTGCCCGACACGTAGTCGATCCGATAGCCGTCCGCACCGAAGTATTCCATCAGGTTCACCAGCAAGTCCCCGTCCGGATCGCCCAGCGTCGAATGAAGGACATCCATGCCGTCCAGGGGGTTGAGACCGTGTTCCAGTTCCCATCCATCTGGCAGGTCGTCGATGTCCGTGTCCCAGTCACGGGCGGTTTTGCCAGGGTCGGTCCAATAAAACCCTGGCGCCAGCCAAGTGACGCCGCCAGCGGTACCGACTTGCGTGCCGCCCGCCGCTTCATAGTAGTTTTCCGCATTGCCCGCACCGTCGAATCCGGCCGCCATCAGATAGCCGGGCACCTGCAGGCAGTGGGTCGTGGTCGAGCGCATTCCGATGTTCCGGACGATAAACCGCTCGTCGGTCAGGGAGAGACCTGTGTAGGGATACGACGACATCAATTCGTTCAACCAATACATGGCCATCAGCGGATGGATGCATTGCTCGCGATAGGTGGTCAGTCCGTCCAGATCCGGATCGGCATCGCGATCGTCGGCCGTCCACGGATCCAGGAAGTCCCATTTCTTTTCGAAGGGATCGAGCAACCAGTCGCCATCGCTGTCGCAGTTCAGCGGAAGGGTCCAAGCCGAGCCATCCAAGGCTTCGGTCGGAAAAGGATTGGTGCCTGTGGCGCAACCCTGTTCATCCATCGTGTCCTGAGCGGCTTTCAATTCTTCCGCCGTGGTCAATCCATCGCCATCGGGATCCGCGTCCGGCGACTGCAACGTGTACTGGCCCGCCCCCAAAGGAGTACCGTCGGCCATATGCGCGCCGTCGTCCTTCGGATTCATCCCCGCATAGATTTCAACGGGGTCGTACAATCCATCGCCATCGGTGTCGCCATCATGGGGATTGGTGTCGGCGCACCCCGAGCGGGCGGACTCCAAATAGTCCGATATGCCGTCGCAGTCCGAATCGGGATCCTCAAAATCCGGACCCATCGCCACCCAGACCGCCCCGGGAGGCATGGTGTTCCAAATAGTCCAGTTGGACGTGTAATATTCCAAGACCCCATTGACTACGGCACTCCACCCGTCGAATTCCTGCTTGTTGGTCAGTCCGTCTTCATCCGCATCCTCGGTTGGCCCGTAGTTGTCTTCATAGCCAATGCCATCGCTGTCGATGTCCGCATAGCCTTCCGCCAGACAGAAATTGGAATAGGAGAGCCATGCGGCCGGCGGCTGGGCCCACGCGGACGGCGCACCCATCGTGCAAAAAAAGGCAAGCAATGCCCCGCAGAAAAGCATCCGCAAGAGGTTGAACATGGTCAGTGATTTTTCATGCATGGGCATCTTCCTCAATGTGTCAGACGTTTTCATGGTTCCAAATCTTCTTTCTGTTCGGGCATGGCCGACACGGCGGGTTCGGGTGTTCCCGCCTCGGCCTCAGGCTCTTCCAAAACGGGTTCGACGCGCTCGGGGAAGCCGTCGGCACGGTCCTTGCTGGCCACCAACGCCATCGCCTCAGTACGGAACCAGACCTCCTCCATCAAGCGGGATTTAGCCTCCTCCATTGCCGCCATCGGGGCCTGCATTTCGGGCAATTCCTCGATGAAGGCGTTGATTCGGGCGCGCATCTCCTCGATCTCCCGGTACTTCGCCCGCACCTCGGGATTTTCCATGCGCAGTTTCTCATGCAAGTCCCGGGTGGCCAGGCGGGCGGCGCGGGCTTCGTCGTTCAACTGCTGTATGAGCACTTCGCTTCGTAAAACGGCTTGTTCAATGTCTTCGACTGGTGCCGTCTTCCATTCCGCAATGCGGGCCGCCACCTTGGCTTTGTAATCAGGCACGGGTTGTTCCGTCGCCGAGGATGCCCCCTCCTCCGCCCATGTCCCCATTCCCCACAACCCCAACAGGAAGATGCCCAACCCCGATCGCAACAAACCCGGACCTCGTTTTCTCATCACGCGTTCTCCCTGGACACACACTGACTGGGCATTCATGCCCATTTAAGGGAAAGTAGACCGAAAAAAAGCACCCATGGCAACCAAAAAATGCCCCCCGAACGCCGCACCATCGCCTCCGATGGCAGCATGGGACAATCCGTTGGAGCATTTCTCCCCGGAAGCGTTCTCCAGATCCGCCATCCGGCCCCTGTCCTCGCACAATGGCCGGAGGAAAAACCTCTTCGGCCGTCCCCGGAAGCCTGCCGCGTTTTCACTCCCCCGCCCCCCGACGGCTCGCGGGAAATCAGAGCTCGGACAAAAAAGCGTCCATCTGCTCGTCCGTCCCCATGGACACGCGCAGGTATTCGCCCGTCCGGGAACCCGGGAAATACCGGACCAGAATTTTGGCGTTTCGCAGTTTTGAAAACAGGTCCTTCGCCGTCAGCCCCATGGGCGGCTTCACGAACAGGAAATTCGCCGCCGAGGGCACCACCTCGAACCCCCGTTTGCGCAATTCATTCTCCACCCGTTGGCGGGTCGCCACGATCTTCGCCGCGTTGGCCTGCATCCAGGGCAAATCCCCCAGCGCCGCCAACGCGATCCCCTGCGCCAGCCGGTCCACGTTGTAGGAGTCTTTCAGCTTGTAGAGGGCACGGATGAGGTCCGCGGACCCGATGGCGTATCCAAGCCTTAACCCAGCCAAGGAGAAGGACTTGGACATCGTCCTGCAGACCAGCACATTGGGCAGCCGCAGCGCCAGCCCCAGGCCATTCCGCCCTCCGGAAAAGTCCACGTAGGCTTCATCCACCAACACCACCCCTTGGAACCGCCGGCCGAAGTCTTCGATGCGCTCCAAGGGATAAAACACACCCGTGGGCGCGTTGGGATTGGCCAGCAGGAAAAGCGTCGCATCCAGCTCCTCCGGGGGCTCCGCCCACGCAAACCCCTCCCCTAGGGGAACCCGCCGAAATTCCACCTCTTCGGCGGCTGCCAGCACCGGATAAAGCGAATAGGACGGTTCAAAGGCCGCCGCCGCTCCGCCCGTCCGCGTAAAGGCCCTCATGCACACCCGCAATACTTCGTCGGACCCGTTGCCGACAAACACCTGCTCCTCCGCGCAGCCATGGATCGCCGCAATCCGCTCGCGCAAGGCCGAACAAACCGGATCGGGATACAACCGCAGCGTTTCCGCCGCGCATTCGGTCATGAAACGCCCCACCGCCGGACTCGGCGGATACGGATTCTCATTGGTGTTGAGCTTGATCAGCCCCTCCACCCGCGGCTGCTCGCCGGGCGTGTACGCGGCCAATTCCTGGACGGATGGACGGATGAGATTCTTCATGGTTGGACACCTTGTAGCGCACCAGACGCATTAGACGCAAGAAAACCCACGCCCAACCGCCCAAAACCAGGCCGAAACAGGCCATCCTCCCCAGTCAGGAGGTCGCTCGATGGCGGTTCATTCTGAATCTTGACTTCTGAATACTCGCGGCCAGCAACTCCACCAGGACTTCTGCCAGCGCCTCAGGGGGGCGTTGCCGTGTCAAACCGGATGGAGGCGGCGCGCGCGTGGCCGTCGAGGCCTTCCACCCGCCCCATGGCCTCGATCAATGGCAGGGTCTCGACCAGGTCCGCCCGCGTGAAGGCCACCACGCTCGTGCGCTTGCGGAAGGAATCCACCGTCAACCCCGAGAAATACGCCGCGGTGCCCCCCGTGGGCAGCACGTGGCTCGGGCCCGCCACGAAATCGCCGGCGCTCTCCGGCGTCCAGGCCCCCACGAACACCGCCCCGGCGTTCCGGACCTTCTGCAGCCAGCGGCGCGGCTCCTTGGTCATGATTTCAAAATGCTCCGGCGCGAACCGGTTGATCAGGTCCATCCCCGTGTCCAGGTGGTCCGTCACCACAAACATCGCCCCGGCTGCCACGGCGCGCTCAATGGCTTCGCGCCGCGACAACGCCCCGATCTGGCGCTCCATCTCCTGCATCACCTTGTTGGCCATGGCCATGTAAGGCGTCACCAGCAGCGCCTTCTCATGCCCCGTCCCGTGCTCGAGCTGCGAAATCAGGTCGGCGGCCACGTGCGCCGGAACGGCCGTCTCGTCCGCCAGCACCGCGATCTCGCTGGGTCCCGCCACCATGTCCAGATCCACCTCCCCATACACCAGTTTCTTCGCCGCCGTGACATAGGGGCCGCCGGGACCCACGATTTTCTGCACCTTGCGAATCGTCGCGGTCCCGAACGCCATCGCCCCAATGGCCTGGATGCCCCCGATGCGATAGATTTCCGTCGCGCCGGCCACCTCCAGCGCGTGCAGCAGGAAGGGATCCACCCGCCCCTGCGGGTCGCACGGCGTGCAAGCGACGATCTCGGGCACGCCCGCCACCTTCGCCAGCGACACGCTCATCAGCGCCGTCGACACCAGCGGCGCCGCCCCGCCGGGGATGTAGGCGCCCACGCGCGACAACGGCGTGAACCGCTCCCCCAGCACCCCCCCCTTGGGCGTCGCCATGTTCCAGTCCTTGCGCATCCCGGCCTTGCCGAAGCGCACGATGCGCGCAAACACGTCCGACGCGCTGCGCTTGAACATCAGGTCCACGGCCTCCGAGGCGGCCGTCCGTTCCTCCTTCGGCACCGCGAACCGGGCCGGCGGCAGCGAAATCCCGTTGAATTCCTTCGTGTATTTCTGCACGGCCTTGTCGCCCAGCTTCCGAATGTCCGCCAGCACGCGCCGCGCGGTTTCCTCCGCCTCGGGGTCCACGGCGGGCCGCGCCAGGAACCGCTCCAGCTCCGGCAGCTCCTTGTGCGGGGTGAATTTCACGATGGGAATGGACAGGCTCATGGTCGGGGTCCTCGGGGTTCACGGTTCAGCGGTTCAGGATTCAACGGTTTCATTCGGAATCCTGAATGCGGACTTCTGGATACTCTCTGCTTAAAAGCTCTTCACGCTCTCGTTCATGTTTCCGCAGCGGTCGCACTCGGCCATCGGCACGTTCCGGTGGTCCAAATACACATGCCCGCAGACCGAACAGCGGAACAGGAACGGCGCCGTCCGGTGGCGGGGCATCCGCCGATACCAGCGCACAGAATAATAAAGCGTCACCGCAAACACCACCGAAAGATTCGCGACCAGCAGCGCCGCATACCATTGGGACATCGTCAGCGGAATCATGGCACGGCCCCTCCCTGCCGGGGCGCACCCGCCGCCGGCGGAGGATTCCGCCACGCCACCGCGCCCTCCCTCGGGGCCGACGGCTCCAGCAGCCGCCATCCGCGCGCCGACCGCGCCAGCCGCCGGTCCACCTCCGGCCAGCCGCTCGGCTCCGCCAGCAGCATGGAGACCGGCACGCCGCGCTCGTCGAACCTCATCTCCATGCGCGCGTTCCATCCCGCATTCGTCCAGGCGCCGAAATCCAGCTCGATGCCGGAAAATATCCTCGACTCCCATCCCTCCGGAAACACCAGCCGCGGAAGCTCCGTTTTCGCTTTCCGCGGGGGAAACACCCCGTCGCCGGACGCCGCCGGCGGCGCCCGCGGCACCGTGAACGGCTGCACCAGGTCCGGCACCGGCACCGCGGCGCCCGCGGTGCGCGCCGAATCCAAATAGACCGGTTCCGGACGATCCCCCGCCACGGGAGGCGTCAGGCGGGAGCGTTCGGTCCGCAGAACATGGCTGAATCCCGCCGGGGTCGGCAACGCGAACACCGCCGGCGACCAGAGCGCGCGGATGTCCGCCGCCGCGCGAACCGCCGCCGGATCGCTCTCCGCCGGCCACCAGGACAGCGAAACCGGCGCAGCCCGCGGCACGGGGGCGGACGGAACCGCCACCCGGAAAAGAGCGGCCAGCAGGCCGAACCACAGCGCCGCACTGACCCCCGCCATGCGCCGGCCCCTGCGGCAGAAGTCGCGCCACTGCCGGGCCGGGTCTGGGATGCTGCGGGTCCGGTACATGCCCTCCCCCCGCCTCTACGGCGCCACCGGAGGCGGACGCGTGGCCAGCACCGCCTCCCGGATGCCCACCCGGGCCGCCCGCGCATAGACATCCATCAGGACGCCGTACGAGGTCCCGATGTCGGCCTCGATCAGCAGCGGGGAGTCGCCGTCGGTGCGCGCCAGCGCTTCCTCCAATTCCGCCAGGTCAATGCGCTCGTTGTTGAAAAAAGCCATGCCCCCCTGCGACAGCGTCAGCACCCGCGATCCATAGGGCGCCCCGTCGGTGAACGGCGCCACCGGCAGGCGGATCCGCACGCCGGGCTGCAGCACGAACCTCGACGAACAGAAGTGAAACATCCCCAGCAAGAGCAGCACGTTCAGCAACGCCACCACCTCGATGGGCCCCACCGTGCGCCGGTAGCGCCCCTTGAAGCGCCGCCGCACGCTGCGAAACTGCATCTGGATCGGCTGGTCGGGAATCCTCATGCCGACGGGGCCTCCCGGTTCTGCCGCCACTGCCGCATGAAGTTCATCAGCGCCGACGCCGACCGCTCCATGTCCAGCAGAATCGATTCCACGCGCGACACCAGCAGGTTGTAGCCCGCATAGGCCAGAATCGAAATCACTAGGCTCAGCGCCGTCGCCGAAAGGGCCGCCCAGAGGCCCCCCGTCAGGTCCGCCGACTGCACCAGCGGGGCATTCTGCCGGGCCGCGAGCAGGACATCCATCATGCCCAGCACCGTCCCCAGCAGCCCGATCATCGGCGTGATGCGCGCCAGCGTCGCCAGCCAGCCCAGGCCCCGCTCCATCCGCGGAATCTCCTCCAGCCCCGCATCCTCGATCGCCCGGCCGATGTTCTCCAGGGTGTCGTCATGGTGCAGCACCGCCGCCAGCGCCAGCCGCGCCACCGGCCCCGGCGCCTCTTCGC
>CAYODC010000006.1:0-27634 GCA_964402575.1 uncultured Verrucomicrobiota bacterium | reverse complement strand
ACTGCGCTTGAATCGAGAGGATTTGCCGCTCCTCGTCGTCCGTGCTCTTCCGCGCGCAGATGAAATATTTCATTCCAACATCAAAGCAATTGGGGGTGGTTATCCTTAAGCCATTTCAGTACTTCGGCTTTCAACTCCGCAGCGAATTCGATAAGTTCGTCGGCGTCGGCATCGGAGGCGCCGCCGATATAATCATATTCGACCGTATTCCGTTTCGTTCGGCACGAGTCGAGATAGCTGGCGTCGTCCTTTTTCTTCTGCCCCAAAACGAGCGGCATGGCCATGATGGCCCGGTAATGCTGGAGGCCGTGACTCGGACGGTATCCTTCTGCCCGGACAAGAATCGTGCAGAGTTTCAGCGCGGCGTTATACGCAATTCCAAACCGCCAGTCCGGAGAAATGGAACCGGCGGCGTCTTTAAGATCGCGGTCCACCATCGCGAGCAGATTGGCGATTTCGTCGCGACTCGTCGGCTCTATCTTGAGCCAACCGTTAGTTTGCCATTGCTTCAAAGTCATTCGCACCCCCCCGTATGAAGAGCTTAGGACCACTTAAAACATGTGTGACAAAGTGGTCTTTCGCCTTTATCCGCTTTCGGTATTCTGATTCTGTCATCACATGCGGGTTGATCTCCCGGCCCACTTGGGATGGAATCTCAGACAATCTAGAAGACAACGCTCTCAGCCCAATGTTGCCGATTACCATGAGATCGATATCGCTTTGAGCCGATTCCTTGCCTGCCGCAACGGAGCCAAACACGAAAGCGACGGCGATGTCCGTCGGCTCCAATGCCCTGCGGATGACTTCCACCAGCCCGGTTGTCTTGAGCACGAGACCGTGAATGTCCGCGTAAACCGGATGTTCTTGATTTGCCCTGAAGTAGACGCGATTTCCATCTCGGCGCCGGGTAACCAGATCCAGATCCTTCAGTTTGGAAAGATCCTGCCGTAGCGTAGCCTCATTGAGTTTGCTGCGGCGGGCAAGTTCACGAACGTGCAACTCGGTGTCGCGCGTTGCGAACAATAGCCGGAAGATCTCTGCACGCACCTTGGACGAAAGGATTTTCTGAAGGCTGCTCATGTCGCGTGGGTATACCACGCATATGCGTGGTATGACAACGCATATTTTTTGGGGTTTTAGATTCGAGAAAAGATGAGTCACGCTTGTCCGGCGCAGTGTTGGCCCCACAGGGACCAGGACGAAGGTGGAAGCCGCCAGAACCGGTTGCGGGCTTTGAGCCTGCCCGAAAATCTATGACGGCCGTGACGCGGGAAGATTTTGGCGAGTCCGCAAGGCGCGGGGGCGGCGGCGGCATGGGGGGGAAATTATTCGTCACCTACCAGGCGCTTTCGCGAAATCTGTAGAAGACACCGCCATTTTCCTGTTTTCCCATTTTGCGCTACATCAGTCCAAGCGGGCGTGAACTGAATGTGCAGGATGTCGTCTGTCAATCCGTCCGGCGCCATTGAATGCGGTATTGCCCCTTGGCAGCATCCCATGCGGCCTGCAGCAAGGCCCAATTCACGCCGAAAAAAGCCCCTAAAAGGCCCATGAAACGCGATTGAACCCGTTTCCCTCCCCAATAAGCCAGTCCACTCGCCATCGCACCGCCCACCATCAGCCCAAAGATGATTCCCGCCCATCCCCATTTTCCATCTGTCCAACATTCCATGCTTCCCGCCGCCCCCATCGCTGCCAGCACGAAAAACGGCGTCAACAGCCTCAAAAACTTGTGCGAAATCCATTGGAACGCGATCGGATTGCCCCGAAACGAGAAGAAACGGGGCTCCAAGGCCGCCAGCTGCCATATTCCGGCCAACGTGCGGCGCTTGCGCACCCCTTCCTGGCCAAAACGGGCCGAAGGCAGGTCGAAAACACGCGCGGAGGGTTCAAAGAGGCACCGATAGCCCTGTACAACCGCCCTCATGGGAATCAGAACGTCGTCCACCAAAGTATTTTCTGGAATCGGCTTGCAGAGCTCCTTGCGGATGGCGTACAGGGCGCCGGTTGCGCCGGGCACGGCCCACACGCGGCTTTCGGATTGCCGGATGAACTTTTCGTAGCCCCAATACGACTCGGCCCCTTTCTGCACCGCCCCGACCGCCGATTCGTAGACCAACTCCCCCGAGACCACGCCAACCTGTTCGTCCGCGAAATTCTCCAGCAACCGGGAGATCGCGCCCGACTCCACCCGCTGCCGCGCATCCATCATCGCCAAAACCGGCTGCCCCGCTTTCACCATCAATTCGTTCAGCACCGCCGCCTTGCCCCGCCGGGATTCAAATTCGAGGAGGTAAACGGCAGGTGCAGGTTGCAGGTTGCCCGTCTGACCTCTGACCTCTGACTTCTCCCCGCCCCCCCCTTGAACATTGGATATTGAATATTGAATATTGGATATTGGGGGTGCAGGTTGCAGGTTCAAGGTTACAGGTTGCAGGTTGCCCGTCTGACCTCTGACCTCTGACCTCTGGATTCTTTCCTGAAGTCTCTCCCCCGTCCCATCCGTGCAGCCATCCAGCCCGATCCAGATTTCGCGGATGGGCTCCGTCTTGGCCAATTCCAGCAGGTTGTCCAATTTCCGCGGCAGCACGTCCGCTTCGTTATGGGCCGCAATCAACACTGCCACCCCCCCCGCGTACGCCCCCTTCCGCACCCCCCGCGGCCGCCACCGCGCCCACAGCCCCATCAACGCCGGATAGCCGGCGTAGATGTATACAAGGAGCCCAATCGAGATGGCCAACACCCATTGCACGGTTTCACGTTACCTGAAGGCCCGGTCGGCATCAATCCAGCAAATCCATCCGTCGGAGGCCGTGCATTTCGCTTTTTTCCCCGGCTGTTTTTTGCTTCATTGCTCGCGGCACATGAACCGTTCCCCCGCCATCCTGACCAACATGGCCTTCCGGCAAAGCCGGACATGGACCGCCGCGACGACGTCGATCTGCCGCGGCGACGAAACGCCGGACGATCTTTGCCCCGTTCGGCAGGCTTTTCGCTTGCTGAAGCTCCGTAAAAAATTCGACGTCGTCGTCACCATGGGCCCGCGGCCCTCCCTCGCCTACGGGCTGCTGTGCGCCGTATTGCGCCTGCCGTCGAAGCAGATCCTGACCGAAGTCTTCCTCGATGCGGCGCGGCCGGATTCCCTCGGCTGGCGCCTCAAGACCGCCTTGTTCCGCCTCGTCGCGAGGCGCGCGCTCGGCATCCTGACCAACAGCTCGGCCGAAGTCGCCTTCATCGCCCGCCGTTTCGCCATACCCGAAGCCAAACTGCGGTTTGTCCCCATGTACACCACCATCCCGGAGCCGATCGCCATCACCAAGAACGACGGCACCGTGCTGTCCATCGGTCGCACCCTGCGCGATCTCGAGACGCTGGTCGCCGCCGTGCGCCGCGTCGATGCGCCCTTCATTGTGGTCGCAGGCGCAGCCGATCAGCTCCCGGAACCGCTGCCCGCCAACGTCCGTGTCCTGCGCGACGTGCCCTTGGCGGAAGGCCACGCGTTGATCAAAAAGGCGGCCGTCGTGGTGATCCCTCTCCTGCCCGCCGAACGGTCCACGGGCCAGGTCGTGCTGTTCGAGGCCATGGCGCTGGGCAAGCCGGTGGTCGCCACCCGCGCCGTCGGCACGGTGGATTACGTCCGCGATGGCGAAAACGGTCTGCTCGTCGAACCCGGCGACGCCGCCGCGCTGGCAGACGCGATCAATCGCCTGCGGCAGAACCCCGATCTGGCGCAACACCTGGCCGCAACCGCGCGGGAAGACTGCCGGACGCACTGGGCGCCGGATCACCACGCCGAACACAAGCTCGCGGCCATCGCGGCCCTGCGGGCCAGCCCCGCTATCGCTTGAAGAAACGATAGTAGATCAGGTTGCCAAGGAATTCGTAGATGGCGGAGATCGGCACAAAAGTGCCGCGTCGCTCGTTCTTGTAGAAGACCGTGGACACTTCCCCCACCGACAGGTCGTGCCGCAGGGCTTCGATCATGATCTCCGCGTCCGTGAACCAGTCGTTCGACACCAGATGCATTCGGGCATACGCCTCGCGGGTCATCACCTTCGGTTTGGAATTGATGTCGCGGAACACGTGGGCGGCGGGATACAGCAGTCGGAAAAGCAGGTTGTAAAAGCCCGAAATGGTGCGCCGATACCAGCCGTCCTGGCGCTGGGCCCGGAAGGTTTTCACCAGATCATACTTGCCCACTTGCAGCACGCGATACACCTTCATCACGTCACTCATCGGCATTTGCCCGTCACCATCGATCACCGCAATATGCCGACCCCTGGCGGCCTCCAACCCCGAACGCATATCCCAGCCCATCATGCCTTGCTTTTCTTTCGCCACCACCGCGATCCGGGGCTTCCCCTGCGCCAGCGCCTTCAGGACCGCCGGGGTGGGATCCTTTTCATCCCCGGGCAGGTAGTTCCCCACCAGAACCAGTTCATAATCGATCCCGGCCTCTTCCAGTTCGCGCTCCACCTGGATCACCAGATCGCGAACAACGTCCGCGGAATGATAACAAAGAATGACGACGGACAATTCCGGCGATTTCGCTGTGTCGGTCATGGCAGTCCTATCTGCGAAACGGACGGGTCAGGCGCTCAAACAAACGGTCCGGCATCCACGCACCGAACCGGCAGACCCATCTCGTTGTCCATGGATAGTAAAAAAAGGCCCCTGGCTTGGGAAGCACTTCTTCGCTCAAATAGCGGGCAACGGCTTCCGGCGTCACCACCCCGCGGGCGGGCATCCCCTCCGCCACGAAACGCGGATTGATGGAGGTGTGTACCGGGCCCAGGTAGACGACCTTGAAGAGCGTGGCTTCCCCCGCATGGCGCAGCCGCATCGCCCGGAAGCCCATGGCAACCGCCGCTTTGCTCGCGCTGTATGCCGGACAGTCCGCATCCGGCCAGCGGGCCAGCAGGCTGGAAATGGCGACGAACTGGCGTGGCTTTTCCCTCCGGCCATCCATCCAATGCGCCAGCCAGTACAGCGCGCCATCCACATTGACCCGCAGCACCTGCTCCATTTTGGACCAGGCCAACTCGGATTTGTCTTCGCCATATTCGATCGCCGCATTCAGCACAACGGCCTCCGGCACGAAACCGGCGGCATCCATTTCCGCCGCCGCCTGAACCCGCTCCGCGGCACACCCCACATCGATCCGCGAGAAATGGAATCGGCCGCCCCCGATCTCCGCCAGCCCTGTCGCCGCCGTTCGGGAAAGGCCCCAGACCTCATGCCCCTGCTGCAGAAGCCCTGCCGCCAGCGCACGACCGATTCCTCTCGATACTCCCGTCACCAGGCATTTCATGGCGCATCTCCCTCTTGCCGGAAGGCAACGTAGCCCAGCGACCAGGTGCCCGAACCGGCTCCGGTTCCTTCGAAAACCAGCTCCGTTGCTTGGACGGGGATCGGCAATTCCACAAAGTGAGGAAACCGGATCGCTTCGAACTGGCGCTCCCACAAGATCGTGGATCCGGCGCGGATCCTCACGCGCGCCTCGGGGTCCGCGCCATGCCCGTCCAGCAAATACAGCGACATCACACGCGACTCACGCGGTCCCGGGGGCAGGCGCCAGCTTCGAGGGGAAAAAGGCAATCGGACTTCAAAAGGCCGCATCCGTCCGGGCAATACCGCCGGGCCCGGATCGGCACTGGATTCCCACCCATGTTCCAGATCCGCATATAACCGGTCGGCCGGGATCCACCGGACAGCCCATGTGGCAGCGCCCAATGCCGCCGCCAACAGCCCGACCACCAACCCCGCGCGAAAAACCAGTCCGCGCCAAGGCACACCCCCGCCGGAGCGGCCGGCGGCCGGATCCGCCCCGCCAAGAGCCAATGCCCCGAGCAACGCCAGGAACGGTTGGCAAAAAATCGAATATCGCGGAGACGTTTCGCCTGCGAACACATATGCGCCCCAGGTCAACACGAGCGCCAGCAACACCGGCATCCAGCGCCGTTGAACCGTAGGGGTCGAGGCCAGGACCATGCACCCCCAAAACGCCAGCCCGAGAAAGACGGGGGCCGCGGCCAAACGCAAGCCCCGCACCCATGGCAAAATCCCCGAGTCCGCCGCCGCCAGGCTTTCCTCGAGATTGGCCGCATATCCCACCAGGAATAACTTGGCCGTCTTCACCAGCGGAAAACGCAGGCATACCGTGCGCGGATTATAGCGGATTTGCGACAGAACCAGCCGCAACATGGCGGCTTCTTTCTGCCCCGCGGGAGTCACTCGATCCAACTGCTCATAGCGGCCGCAATACTCCCCTCCCGTTTCCGGACACCACCCCCGGGCGACAAATGCCGGCAACACCGAGTTGAGTCTTCCGGCGTCATGACGATCCAGCCACGTGTCCAGCATCTGGGCGGGCGGCAACGAGACAGCCAGGGGGATCACCACCCATCCCAGGCACAGCCCTCCCCACCGGCGCCAACCGATCCCCGCCAGACCGCCCCACACGAGCAAAACGCCGAATGTGCCCAGGGCAATCAGATGCATGCCGCGCTGCCACATCATCAGCAATAGGCAAAGGCCCATCCCCAGCGACAAGGCGAACCACCGGAGCACACCCGGCCGCGAATACATCAACGCCCACCCGCACCACATGCAGACCAGAAAATAAAAAGAGGAAAACAGGTGGTGGCTGTAGTCCGTCACCACCCCCCATTGGAAAGGCAGGGCCAGCATCAGAAACAATGCCCACTTCCGGCGGCCGCAGGCCAGCAAGCGGCATGCAAATCCATAGGTCGCGGCCCACAGCGCCGAGGACAGCCCCACGTTCAGAACCCGGATCCAGAACAGATCTTGACTGCCCAGCCATTGCCGCACGGCATAATGGATCGGCATCACGCGTCCCGCCCACACGGGATAGTCATACATCTGGCTCAGGCGGTTCAGGGTTTCGCCGGCCAACCGGCCGTCGGCCATCTGTCTCGCGAAATAGTGGAAGATTTCCTGATCCGTGTTCAGCGGCAGCGAAGCCGCGGCCCATGCCAGCCCCAGCTTCAGCAGGGCACTGCCCCCGATCAGAACACCGGCCACTCGCCCTTCGTGTTCAGGCCGGGTCTTGGACAGCCCCCAAGCCAGGCCGGCAAACGCCAGCGCGTACAGCCCGGCTCCGGGCAGCCAGGAATACTCGCCTCGCCATGCCCGCCCAACCGGCGCCGCCAGGCTGGCGGCCCACGCCAGCAACAGGCAAAGCCCCAGCAGCACCGGCAACAGCGACAAGGCAAAATCCAATCCGCGATCCATCGCCCGGCGGGCACAACCGGCTTGGCTTTTAACGACTTTCCGCCTCTGTGGATCCGGTTCGGCATTCATCGCCGCATTTATCCCGTATGCGCGCGCAAAGGGCAAGTGGGAACCCTGGCCGTTTTCGCCTGCCTTTCCCGCCCGCCGGCGATCCCCGCCCCATTCACCAGAGACGGCGGAATGCCAAATGCGCGAATGAACCCGCGATGCCGTTGATTTCCAGCGGCGGGCGCAACCGCGGATTGCAGGACCGGCCGGGATGGGCTATGGTAGTCGGCATTGGAGTTGCGGTTCCTTGCAGGAAAGGTTGGACCATGAAAAACATCCTATGGGTTGCTGTTCTCGCGGGCATGTCGTTGCCCTTCGCCGCTCGGGCCCATGATGCCGGCGACCTCGTCTTCCCCGTGGACTACAACGGCCTCGCCCGCCTCGAAGTCCGCTACGAAAATCTCCAGCGCGGCCTCCGCATCACTTCGGAATCCCCGCAGCTCGACGCCGATCTCAATGCCGATGTGTTCGCCCTCGCCTTCCATACCACCATCATCCCCAATGCCCGCCTGGATTTCGAAGTCGGCGGCCTCGACGCCAATACCGGGGCGTTCGCCCCCCTCCTCGGTGCCGGCATCCGGTTCGTGGCCTTCGACCACGGCCCCTGGCGGGTGGGCACCTTCGGCCAGCTCATGTACGTGGTCAACGCCGAATCCCAACAGCCACTCGCCGACGTCGGCACGGTCGATGTCGAGCATAACTGGATCGAAGCCAGCGCCGGCGCCCTCGCATCCTACCGTTTCCGCCTCGCCGACCATTTCGCCCTCGTCCCCTACGCCGGCCCCGTCATCTCCCTCATGCGGCTGGATGGCGAAATCACCGAGTCCGACCGCGACGGCCAGGACTTCAAGGCCAAGGAGGACCAGTTCTTCGGCGCCGCCGCCGGCCTTGCCCTCGAGACCCTCGGCATTAACGGCATCCGCCTCGAAGTCCAGCTCTTCGACGACATCAGCGTCTCCGTCGCCGCCGCCTACGCCTTCTGACCGTTCCGGCCGATTTAAGTGTTCTGCGTCGGACGCCGATTCTCACCGATAGGACCGAGATGTGGTTATGGATTATTTTCATCTGACAGGCATCTATCTTGCCCCGCAGGAAACCGCCGTGCGCTCGCCCATTGCCGCGGAGAAATGCGGAGCGTCCCTCCGCCGGGACCCCGGCGGCGCGGGGGCGCCTGCCCGAGAACCCGGGGAAGAGGAGGATACCCTCACCCTCTCCGACGAAGCCCGCGCCGCCGCCCGGCTGGAACAGCCCAGCGCCGTCCAGAACGACAAGACTTCGGCGGAACAGCGCGACTCGGAACAAGGCGAGGCCCAAGGCCACGCGCAAGACGCCCCCACCCATGACGATCCCGATGAATCGCAGGGCGCCGCTCCCTCCGCCGGACCGGAACTCACTCCCGAAGAGCAACTCCTTGTCGAAGAATTGAGCCGCACGGACCAACAGGTCCGCGCCCACGAAATGGCCCATGCCGCCGCCGGCGGCCACAATGTCCGCTACGACTACCAGACCGGCCCCGACGGCAAGCGCTACGCCGTGGGCGGCACCACCGACATCGAAACCTTCTCCATTGCCGGCGACCCCGACAGCCAGCTCGCCCAGGCCCGCAAGATGCGCACGGCGGCCCTTGCCCCCGCCGATCCCTCCCCCCAGGACCATGCCGTCGCTGCCAAGGCCGCCCGCATCGAAGCCGAAGCCCTCGCGGAAAAAGCCCAAATGTAAAATGTATAGACTTCACCCTCCCGGCCAGGAGGGTGAAGTCTATACATTTTACTTTTGATCCGGATTGATCCCGCTGCCGTTCGGTGCTAAGAAGGCCTCCATGATGTCTGCGAAACTTATCTGGCTGGCGCTGGCCGGGGCCTGCGGCGCCCTCGCCCGCTACGGACTGGGCGGCTGGATCCAGTCCGGCATCCGCTCGGGCTTCCCCTGGGGCACCCTTTCCGTCAATGCGCTGGGCTGTTTTGCCTTCGGCCTGGTCTGGACGCTGGCGCAGGAACGGATGGCCATCAGTCCCGAGATCCGCACCATCGTGCTGGTCGGTTTTCTGGGATCGTTCACCACTTTCAGCGCCTTTCTGTTTGAAACCGAACAGATGATCGAGCACGCGGAATGGCTGACGGCCGCACTGAACGTCACCGGCGAACTCGCGGCCGGATTCGTCGCCTACCTGCTGGGCGCCGGGCTGGGCCGCTGGATCTGAACAGGAGAACCCCATGACCTTGCCGGCCGAAGCGGTACTGTTGAGGATCTACATCGGCGAATCGGACAAGCACGGCCGCCGCGCCCTCTACGGGGAAATCGTGGCCGAAGCCCGCCAGCGCGGCAGCGGCGGCTCCCCGGCTTCCTGACCCCGCGCCCGTTTTTTCCACTCCATGGAAATTTTTCGCGCGTTTTTTCCACGGTATGGAAAAAATTCCGGAGATTTTTCCACGGTATGGAAAATTTTCGGGGAAGTTTTCCACAGCATGGAAAATTCCGCAGGGCGCCGCGGGGCCGCGCGGGGGGGCGGATCAGGCGCGGGGGCCGGCGACCTGGGCCACCGCCCCGATCACGCGCTCGACATCGGCATCGGTCAGCGCCGGGTAGAGCGGCAGAGAGAGGGTCTGCGCGTACCACAGTTCGGCGGCCGGACATTTGCCCGGCGCATAGCCGTAGCGCCCGGCGTAATAGGGCTGGAGGTGGACGGGGTAGTAGTGGATCTGCGTGCCGATTCCAAGGGCGCGCAGGGCGTCCATGGCCGCGGCGCGCGTTGTCCCGATCGCCGCGAAATCGATTTGGAGCGCGTAGAGGTGCCAGGCCACGGACACCTCGCCGGGCGCCTGCGGGGTCCGCACGTGGAGCCATGACCCGAACGCCTCGTTGTAGCGCGCGACGATTTCCCGCCGCCGGGCGGCAAAGGCATCCAGCCGCCGGAGCTGGCTGAGGCCCAGCGCGCATTGCAAGTCCGTCAGCCGGTAATTGTAGCCGGGAACTTCCATCGTGTAGGGCCGCGCGGCGGGGCCGGCGCCCGCCGGCGCGCGCACCATGCCGTGGCTGCGGTTCAGGCGGCACGAATCCGCCCACTTCGCCTCGTTCGTCAGGATCGCCCCGCCCTCGCCCGTCGTCAGCGTCTTCACCGGATGGAAACTGAACGCCGTCATGTCCACCCACGGCAGCCCCCCGACGGGAAATCCATCCCGGCGACTGCCGATCGCATGGCAGGCATCCTCGATCACCAGCGCCCCCCGGGCGTGGATCCAGTCGGCCATCTCCTGCGTGACGCAGGGATATCCCGCAAAATCCACGGCGACGACGGCCTTCACGTCGTTTTTCCACGCCGCCCGGAGGGATTCCAAGCTCAGGCAGCGGGTGGCCGGGTCGATGTCGGCAAAATCTGCCGTTGCCCCGACATATTCGGCGGCATTCGCCGAGGCCAGAAAGGTGTTGGCGCAGGTGAGCACCCGGTCGCCGGGGCCAAGGCCGGCCGCGCGCATGGCCAGATGCAGCGCAGCGGTTCCATTGCTGACGGCCACGGCGTGCGTTGCGCGGCAGGCCGAGGCCAGCGCGGCCTCGAACCGGTCCACAGCCGGACCGCAGGTCAGCCAGTCGGAGCGCAGCACCTCCACCACCGCGGCGATGTCCGCCTCGTCGATCGATTGGCGCCCGTAGGGCAGTCGCGCCGGCTGCGAATCCGGGGATGCCGCCTCCGCCGCCATCAGGCCAGTCCCCGTTCCTTCGCCCATTCGCGGGCCTCGGGCAGGTCGAGCCCGGCGATCATGCGGGAAAGCTCGCCGTTCTCGAGCCAGCGTGTGTTGTTGTCGCTGCCGAAATAGAAATCAGACGGGCAGCGCGCGCCGCCCTTGGCCAGGCACGTGGACTCGCGCACCGCCCAGTTCGGCAGCACCTGCTGCGGCAAAATCACCAGATGGGTGTCGAAGGCAATGGTGGAACGTCCGTCATCCGCGGTGATCATGCATTCGTGCAGCTTTTCGCCGGGGCGAATGCCGACTTCCTTCAGCTCGCAGGAGGGATCGATCACCCGCGCCAGTGCATCGATGCGCATGCTGGGAATGCGCGGCACGAAAATCTCGCCGCCGGCCATGTCGCGCAGGGCATTGAAGACCAGCCAGGCGCCCTGCTCGATGGTGATCCAGAAGCGCGTCATGCGCATGTCGGTGATGGGCAGCACGCCTTTCTTGCGCTCGTTGAGGAAGAACGGCACGACGCTGCCGCGGCTGCCGACCACGTTGCCATAGCGCACCACGGCGAACCGCGTCGGCTTCTGGCCGCTGTAGTTGTTGCCCGACACGAACAGCTTGTCCGAGCACAGCTTGGTCGCCCCGTAGAGGTTGATGGGATTCGCCGCCTTGTCGGTGCTGAGCGCCACCACCCGCTTCACGCCGGTGTCCAGGCACGCGCTGATGACATTCTCCGCCCCCATGACATTGGTCTTCACGAATTCGAACGGGTTGTATTCCGAGGCGGGGACGTGCTTCAAGGCCGCCGCGTGGATGACGTAGTCCACCCCCTTCATCGCGCGGCGCAGGCGGTCGACATCGCGCACGTCGCCCAGGAAGAACCGCATGCGCTTGAGGTCTTCCGGGTTCATCTGGGACTGGATCTGGTACTGCTTGAATTCGTCCCGGCTGAAAATGATGATGGTCGAGACCCGGCTATGGTCGAGCAGCAGCCGGGTCAGGGTCTTGCCCAGCGATCCGGTCCCTCCCGTGATCATCACACGTGCGCCGGCCAAAAAATCCAACGGTCCTACGTAGGTCATGTTTGCTTGCTCCCGGGCGCCGGGCTCCAGTCGCGCCCTCTTCTTCCGGGGATGCAGCAGCGTGCGTGCCACGGCCGGCCCGATCGGCATTTTCTGCCGGACAGGCCGGAATCCCCCGGCCCCGCCCTACTGGAATTCGGCCGGCAAGGTTCCCTCCTGCCGATATTGGGTCAGTTTGTTGCGCAGCGTCCGAATGCTGATGCCCAGCAGTTCGGTGGCCTGGTTCCGGTGGCCGCGCGTGTGCTCCAGCGCCCGCAGAATGGTGTTCCGCTCGATCTCGGCCAGTTGGAACGCGGTGGGAGACGCCACGGCCGACGGGGTTTCATCGACCAGATCGGCGCCGGTTTCCACGGACTGAACCAAGGAGGATTCCCGCGTGGCCGGGACCGGGGCGGACCCACCGCCCTCCCGGATCTCGGGCGGCAGCATCGCCGGCGTCAGCGCCGGCCCCTTTTCCATCACGCACAGCCGCTCCACCAGGTGCTCGAGCTCGCGCACGTTGCCCGGCCAGGAATAGGCCGACAACACGGCCAGGGTGTCTTCCTGGAAATGCAGCTTGGCCACCTCGGGACCGCTCTTTTTGATGTAGCGATCAAGGAAGGCCCTGGCCAGCATCGGGACGTCCTCGGCCCGGTCGCGCAACGAAGGCACGCGGATCGGCACCACGTTCAGGCGGTAATACAAGTCCTGGCGGAATCCGCCCTCGCGGACGTACTCCTCGAGGTTGCGGTTGGTCGTAGCCAGCACCCGGCACTCCGCCTTCAGCGTCCGCCCCCCCCCTACCCGTTCGAATTCCCGCTCCTGGATCACCCGCAGCAGCTTGGCCTGGAGGTTCAGCGGCATCTCGCTGATTTCATCCAGCAGGAGGGTCCCGTTGGCCGCCAGTTCGAAGCGGCCCAGCCGCCGACCCACCGCCCCGGTGAACGCGCCCTTCTCGTGCCCGAACAGCTCGCTGTCGGCCAGCGTCTCCGGCACGGCCGCGCAATTCATTCGCACGTAGGGGTTCTGGCGGCGCGCGCTCAATCCGTGGATGGCCTGCGCCACCAGCTCCTTGCCCGTGCCGCTCTCGCCCGAAATCAGCACCGTGCAATCGGACGCCGCCACCCGTTCGATCTGCGTCAGGATGGTCTTCATGGCCTCGGATTGGCCCAGCAGCATCCGGCCCTTGGGCATGCTCCAGCCCAGCTCCTCCTTCAGGTACTGGTTCTGGGCGTTCAGCCGCACCCATTCGCGGGCCTTGTTCAAGACCAGCTCCACCTGTTCGGGCGAAAACGGCTTCATCAGGAAATCGATCGCGCCGAGCTGCATGGCCTCGACCGCCTGCTCGACGGTGCCGAAGGCCGTCACGATCACGGTCAGCGTCGGCAGGCCCTTTTCATTCTTCCAGCGCAGCAGCTCCATGCCGCTGAGCCCGGGCATCTTGATGTCGATGAACGCCATGTCGAATTCGCGCTGCTGGAGCAGATTGCGCGCCTGCACTCCGTTGGAGGCCTGCACCACTTCAATGTGCTGGCGCGTCAGAGTCTCCACCACGAATTCGCGCATCAGCGTGTCGTCGTCCACCACCAGCACGGTCTCTATGCTCGATATCATGTCGCACTCCCTCCTGGCAGGGTCATCGTCATCAGCGTGCCCCGGCCGGGTTCACTGGCAATGGCGATTTCCCCGCCATGCGCATCCACGATCTTCTTCGTCAACGACATCCCCAGCCCCGTGCCTCCGTCCTTGGTCGTGAAAAACGGATCGAAAATCTTTTCGATCTTGGCCTCGTCCATGCCGCACCCGGTGTCGCGCACGCACAACCGGACCGACTGGCGGCCTTCGTAGACCTCGAACGAGACCGATCCATGGCCCGAGGTGCACGCCTCGATCGCATTGATCCCGAGGTTCAACAGCGCCTGCGCGAGCTGGCGCTCGTCGCCGCGCACCGCCAACTCGGAACGAAAAGCCGGGAGGGACAGTTTGACCCCCGCGCGCGTGGCGCGGTCCTCCAGCGTATCTCGGCACAGGCCCAGCAGCCGTTCGACCGTCACGTCCGACATTTGCAGCCGCATCGGCCGGGCGTAGGTCAGCAGATTGGAAATCACATAATTGAGGTTCTGCGCGCCTTCGACAATGCGCTCCGCCAGCCGCAGGTGGCCGGGCATGGTGGCCAGGTCGCGCCGCAGCAGCCGCGCGAATCCCTCGATGGTCCCCAGCGGGTTGCGGATCTCGTGCGCAACGCTTGCTGCCATTTCCCCCAGCGCCGCCAGGCGCTCGCGGCTGTTCAGCTGTCGTTCCAGCCGGCGCAGCTCGGTCACGTCGCGGAGGTTGCAGATGGCCCCCAGGATGCCGCCGGTGCCACCGACCGGCGCCATGCTCACCAGCAGCGAACGGACCTCCCCGCCCGCCAGGGTCACCTGCCAGGGTCGGTCCAGCGCCGGCGGACCGCCTTCCAGCACGTGCGTGAGCGCGGCGCGGATGTCGTCGCACCCGATGGCATCATCGAATGCCCGGCGTTCGAGCTGTTCGCGCGGAATCCCCAGCATCTGCCCGGCAGAGGAATTGCACCGTTCGACGCCTCGGTCCAGCCCCACCACCAGCAGCCCGTCGGTCATGCTCTCGATCACGCTTTCGAGCCGGCTGGACATCTGGTGCAGCTCCTCGATTTTGACGGTCAGTTCGCGATTGCGCACCTGCAGGGCTTCGTTCGATCGGGCCAGGTCGAGCTTGAGCGACTGATAGGCCTCCTGCAACTGCCGGCTCTGGCGGTCAAACAGTTCGAAAGCCGCCTGGATCGGCTGCCATTGGGCTTCCGTCAGACCGCCGGGCGGGGTGGCCAGCGGACGCCCGATGGAAACCGGCGGGGGCGGGACGGTTACGGCCTGGCTCACGGGACCTCTCCTCCCGGGGATGTTTCCGCCGAGTCGGGCGGCGCCCCGGAGGCCATGCGGTATTCGCGCTCCTGCACCATGACCTGCTCCATCGCATCGCCCAGACGCGCCAGCGCGGCCTTGACGTTCTCGTCGGGTTCCTTCTGGGCCTGTTGCTCCGCCAGGCTGCGCAGCTTCCGCCCGAGGGCATCGGCATAGTCGCCCACCTGGCGCAGGATCGCCGCGCGCTCGCCCAGGCTGCAGGTGCGGCGCAACTGCTCGTACAAACCCGAAATCGCCCGTCCTTCGGCGGTGGCCTCTTCAATGTCCATCAGCAACGGCATGGCCTTTCCTCTCTTTCAGTAACGCAACGACTTCACCCGGCGAACGACATCCTCGACATCCTTCACCCATTGGATCAGCTCCGGCGCATCGGGAGCGGCTTCCGCGGAAACCACGACAGGATGGCGCTTGAGCCATTCAAATGCGCGCTCCGGTGTTTCCTGCTCGACCATCCGCTCCATCACCCGGGTGCGATACTCGTTCATCGGCAGCTTGCCGCTCCAATCCGGATCCTTCTCCACCAACTCGAGCAACCGCTCGGCTCCTTCGTAATCGTTGGCGGCCAGCATCTGGCCCAGCACCCCGGAAACAGCCAGTTCAACCAACTCCTGCGTCACCACGCCGGGCTTGCGCGGGATGGAGCTGTCCGAGGCCGCCGCCAGTTCAGCCAGGTCCGGCACCAGGAGGGTGAACAAGCGGGGCAACAACTCCCCGCCCGGCGGACCGCAGGTTTGCCGCCAGCGGCGAATGCCCTCGCGGAACTGCCCCTGGCGGAAGGCCAGGGTGGCCCACAACGGGCCCGAGGTGCTCCACAAGTGGGCCCAGCGCACATTCGTATTGATGACCCGCAACAGCGCATCCGCCTCCGACAGCTTTCCCTGGGCGGCCATGACCCGCGCCTGTCCCATCAACGCTTCCGCGGATTTGCCTTCGATATCGCGGGTCTGCTGCATCGTGCTCAACAGCACCGTGAGCCGGTAGTAGGTCTCGGCCAGCTCGTACAACTCCAGCTTTTCCAGGCGCGACGCCACCATCAGCAGGCCGCCGATGCCGCGCGGATCCTTCGGCAACCGCGTCACGGCGCCGATGACGCCCCCCACCAGGTCGGCCTCGCTGAACGGCTGCTTGGCCATCTCCTCAAGCAGCACGAATCGGATGTCGGCCTCCTTGGGATGGCCCGGATACAGCCCCAGGACCTCCTTGTAGGAACGGATCATGTCGCCATGCCGCCCGTTGGCCTCGGCCATGCCCGCCCGGATGTACATGCTGTTGGCCAGCACTTCGCGGTCCAGGGTGTGCCCGGAGATCTGCCCCAGGTAGTGCTCGGCCAAGGGCAGCCAATTCTGCCAGGCCGCCATCTGGCTGGCGGCCACCAGCAACTGGGCCAGCGCCGTCGATGAATCCGGATTCCGTTCCAGCAACTGGTCCACCGCCAGCAGCAACTCCCTCGCCACCTCCTCCGTGGCCGGAGACAACAACCGCCGATAGAGCTCCTGCTGGGCGTATTCCCGCGTTTCCGGCCTCGCCACGATCTGCGAAAGCAACTGGGCATGCTCCTTGTCGCGCGACTGGTCCCGGTACATGTCGGCCAACCGCATGGACGCCACCGGCCGGAACGGCGTGATTCCCTTGCCGATGACTTGCTGCAGCAGGTCGATCTCCTCTTCCAACGCCTCCCGCTGCCGGGCCAGGTAGGCCTGGTGCCATAGGCTCTCGGCTTCCCGATCCGTCGAACCGCAACTGGCCAGCGCCATGGATTTCTCGGACAGCTCGGCGAGGATGGATTCCCGGTCCGGCTGGCCCTCTCCCGCCTTCCGGTGCGCCTGGAGGGCCATAAGGGCGTTCTCGTTCTCCGCGGCATGCCGCAGACCCCGCACCACCCGCAACAGGTGGCCGCAGGGCTCCCCGTTGCCCTCCGCCCGCACCCCCAATTCATCGATGCGCACGTAGGCTTCCGCGGGATCGCCCAGCGTGAGCAATCCGTCGGCCTCCGCGCACAGCAGGCTGAACGGAATCGGCTGCTCGGCCGGCTCCGCACGCATGAGCCGGCTGCCCGCCGCCAGCAGCTCCGTGTCCTTCATCGCCTGGGCCAGCTCCAGCAGATGCCGCGCCACCCGGAATCGAACCGAAACCTCCAGGGGCAGCTCCGCCAGCGCCAGTGCATATTCGCGCGCCATCCCGTTCCGTTCTGTCTCCGTGCGCCAATTCGAGGCGTTGCGCAGGAATTCCACCATGGCCAGCACCGCCGGGATCTGCCGCTCGGGAGTGTCCGCCGCGATGACTTCCGCCTGCAGGCGTCCGAATTCGGCGTTGGGAAATGGAATGCTCGGCGGCCGCTCGGACTCCTCCGTAATCGACTCAGGCGCCGGTTCCGGAGCGGAATCGCGAAGGGCCAGCGCCACCGCCACGGAGACCGTGGTCCCCATCAGCATCAACCCCGCCGCCAGCCACAAAGGCCAGCCGAACTTGGCGGATGCCGGTGCCGGAGGCGCCGACGGCTCGCTTTCCGGTTTTCGCGCTTCAGCCATCCGACGGACTCCTTCGTCCGGCCGTGTTCAGCAGGTTCATCAGCTGACGGCGCTCGGCCCCGCCCGTCAGGCGGGCGGCCTGCGCTCCAATCAACGCCGCATCTCCCAGCACATCCACGTAGTCGCCGACCGACTGCTTCACCCCTTGCCGTTGGGTTTCCTCCCGCACCACGAGGCAAAGGTGCCCCCCGGTGCTCGACAACCAGCCCGCCCACGCGCTCAAATTCCGCCAAGCCTCCGCATCGCCTTCCCCGCGGCCGGACAGCTCCAAGGCGACCCGCTGGACTTCCCGGGCCGCCTTGCACAGGCGCAGCACCCGCGCCCCCGTCAAGGGCCCCCGCCAGGTCAGCAAACGGTAGGATCCGCTGGTCCGGGCCTTGCGGCGCGCCGCCGCCGCCGGCTGCGGAACGGGTACCGCCTCTCCCAGCGCGTCCAGTTCGGGCCGCAAGGCATCCAGCATCACCGGCTTGCCCAGCACCCTCCGGATGACCAGCGCCTGCTGCAACTCCGGCGGAATCGATTCCGCCTCGCCCGTCATGCACACCACCGGATCGTTCCGCCCGTCGCGGCGCATGCGCGCGATCACATCGGTGCCAAAGCCGTCGGGAAGCCGATAGTCCATCATCACCACGCCGGCCGGCATCGCCCGCCAGGCCGCCACGGCCTGGGCGCAGGTCTCCGCCAGCCGCACGTCACCCGACCACCTTTCCAGGTAGCGGCGCATGGTCGTGCTGAGCAGAGGATCGTCCTCGACCAGCAGGATCATGGGCAAGCGGTGGTCAGAGGTCATAGCTGGTTCCTTCGGGGAACCGGGGCACAATCAGCACCGTCCCCGGTTCCAGCGCATCCGGATTCGCCAGGCTGTTCGCCTGCCGCAGCCAAATCGCCCGCTCCGGATCGCCATACACCATGGGGTTGCTCGCAATGCTGTCGAGCGTGTCGCCCGCGCGCACTTCGTAATATTCAAAAGATCCGCGACGAAACACCGCCAGCAATTGCTCCCGCTTCTCCACTTCCTTCGCCAGCTCCGCCAAGCTCTGCTGCAGGGTCCTTGCCTCGTTGCGGCTGAGGTCGAGCTGGTCCTGCGCCTCGCTCAGCTTCGCTTCCGTTTCGGAGAGCTGCTGGCGCAAGCCTTCGGATTCCTTGCGCATGCTCTCCACCTGCTGGGTCAGCGACTGGGCCATCAGCGCCCGGTACTCCACCGCGCCCAGACTGTCGGCCGACAACACGGTCTCCGCCTGTCCCCTCGGCACCGCCATCAGCACCATCAGCCCCGCCAACCCCATCCATGCCCCCGTGCCTGGCTTGTTCGTCCTTGTTCCTGCGTTCATAAGCGGTGTCCTTACATGCGCGGCTTCCTCGCCGCAGTTTGCCTGACGAATACGCAAGCAGGACGGATGCCACGAACGGCTCTACCGGAATTCAATCGGCGGAACTTATTGATCCAGGCCGAATTCGGCAATTCGCTTCTGAAGCGTACTGCGATGGATGCCCAGGATTTCCGCCGCGCGCTGGCGCTGCCCCCCCACCTCTTCCAACACACTTTGGATCAACCATTTTTCGCAGTCGGCCAGCTTCATCGGCGGCAAATGCGCGGGCGAACCGGCTTTCGCCGCGCCTTCCCCGGCAGGCCGGCATGCGGCCGGTGCCGGCGAAGAAACCGGCAGCCCCAAGTCACCCGTTTCCATCCACTCCCCACTGCACAGGATCGCCCCGCGCTCGACGGCATTGCGCAGTTCGCGCACGTTGCCCGGCCAGCGATAGCCCCGCATCGCCTCCATCGTCTCCGGCAGGAATCCCTTGATCTTCCGCCCCATGCTCTTGTTGCATTCCTTCAGGCACTGCACCGCCAACGGCTCGATGCTTCCCGGATGCTCCCGCAACGGCGGCGTGGTCAGCGGAAAAACCGACAAGCGGTAATACAAATCCTCCCGGAACCGGCCATCGGCCACCATCGCCGTCAGGTTGCGGCACGTCGCGGAGATGATGCGCACATCGACCTTGATGATCCGGCTGCCGCCCAGGCGCCGAAACTGCTTGTCCTCGATCACTTTCAGCAGCTTGCCCTGCAACGGCATCTCCATGTCGCCGATTTCATCCAGGAACACCGTCCCGCCATCGGCCACTTCCAGCAAGCCCGGCTTGCTGATCTTCGCATCCGTGAACGCCCCCTTCTCATAGCCGAATATCTCGCTTTCCATCAGCGTGCCCGGAATCGCGGAACAGTTGATGTCCACGAACGGCTTCTCCGCCCGGCTGCTCAACCGGTGGATCGCGTTGGCCAGCATCCCCTTGCCCGTCCCGCTTTCGCCCAGCAGCAGCACCGTCGTGTCGGGATACTGCGCAATCCGCTGCGCCTTCTCGAAAATCCCCCGCAGCGCCGCACTGCCGATCATCTCGTCCAGCCGCCAGACATCCCCGCCACCCGTGGACGACAACCGCGCCAGCCCCGCCACCCGTTCCTGCATGGAGACCGACTTCTCCACGTTGCGGACGATCTTGCTGAATTCCTCCGGCTGGATCGGCTTGGGCAGGTAGTCGTAGGCCCCGTTGCGGATCGCCTGCACCACCGAGGGCACATCCGCGAACGCCGTCATCACCACGACATGCATGTCGGGATTCTTCTGCGCGCAGTCCGCGACGAATTCCAGCCCGTCGCCGTCCGGCAGCCGCCGGTCCAGGAAAAGCAGGTGCAGGGACTCCGACGCCAGCCGGGACCGTGCCTCGGCCAGGCAATCGCACGCCCGTACCTGGTGCCCCTCCTTCTTCAGGAGGTTGTAGAGCACCTTGCGCTGCAGTTCATCATCTTCGACAATCAGAATATCCATGGGAAGAAAAAGACTACTCCTTCATCGATCCGATTTCAAGGACCGGGCACGAAAGATCCACCGACCACGCCGCATCCGGATAGCGCACCGCGGACTCGGCACACCCCCCCCCTGCCAATTCGCTCAACCGGCGGGCAATCGGAAGCCCCAGCCCCAAATGCCGAGGACGCGTGGTGTAGAACGGTGCGAAAGGATCCCCCGGCCGCGACGGATCCAGCCCGGGACCGAAATCGGCCACCGTCCAGACCACCCGCCCGCCCTCGTCGCGAAGACGAACCTGCACCGAACCGTTGGGCGCCGCCTCGCAGGCGTTCACCAGCAGCTCCGTCAGCGCCAGCTCCATCCAGCCATGCACCCGCGCCTCGCTCGCCCCCGTCGTGCGCACATCCACCGTCGGGAACCTTCCCGCAATCGTTCCCATCGCCCGCATCATGACCATGTCCGCCGACATCGGCTCCGCCGGCGGCGGCTGGTCGAAAATCAGGCTCATCCGCGTGGCCACCTCCTGCAGCGCATCGCACTCCTTGATCATCAGCGGAAAGTATTCCAACAGGGCGGGCGGCAGCAGGCTGGCCGCCTCCTCTTCGATCAACCCCAGCGCCCCGCGAATCCCCGCCGAAATGCCCCGCAGCCGGTGCCGCATGATCTGGGACATGCGTTGAAGGTCTTTGTCGTCCATAGGCCTGTTGCTCCTGGATCGCCGCCGACCACGCCGACCGGCCGCACGCCAACCCCGGGTTTATTCATGACAGACGCGCGCCCCCCCCGTCAAGCGCCTTCGCCGGCCGCGACAGCGCCTTCGCCGGCCGTTGCATCCCGCTTCGCGCACATGGTAGAATGCAAGCCGTACAGGGAAATCCGCGCATGAACCCCGACACATCCGCCACCGCCTCTCTCCGGGTCGAACACCCGGACGACGGCACCCTGCTCTTCGCCCTGGCGGGCTCGTGGCGAACCGGCACCGACCGCTCCGCCGCCGCCCCCGCCCTCGCCGAAATCTCCCGCTCCGCCCCGCGCCGCCTCGTCCTGCGCGACGACGGCCTCCAGGCCTGGGACAGCGCCCTGCTGGTGTTCGTGCGCGACGCCGCCGCCCAGGCCCGCGCCTGCGGGTCCGCCTTCGACGCCTCGCACCTGCCCGAAGGCCTCCGCCGCCTCCTCGCCCTCGCCGACGCCGTCCCTGAACGGATCGCTTCCCCTTCCGCGCGCGTGTCGTGGCTCGCCCGCCTCGGCCAAGGCGTCCTTCGGATGGCGCACGACACCGCGGACTCCGTCCGGTTCGTCGGCGAACTCGTCCAGGCCCTCGCCCTCTGGGCCCGCGGCCGCGCCCGCTACCGCCGCCGCGACCTCTTCGCCACCCTCGAGGAATGCGGCCCCGGCGCCCTCCCCATCATCTCCCTCATCAGCGTGCTCGTCGGCATGATCCTCGCCTTCCTCGGCTCCGTCCAACTCAAGCTCTTCGGCGTCGAAATCTTCATCGCCGACGCCGTCGCCATCGGCATGGCCCGCGAAATGGGCGCCCTGATGACCGGCATCCTCATGGCCGGCCGCACCGGCGCCGCCTTCGCCGCCCGCCTCGGCACCATGCAGGTCAATGAGGAAATCGACGCCCTGCGCACCCTCGGATTCTCGCCCATGGAATTCCTGGTGCTGCCGCGCGTGCTCGCGCTCGTCCTGATGATGCCCCTGCTGACCATCTACGCCGACCTGCTCGGCATCCTCGGCGGCGCCGCCGTCGGCATCGGCATGCTCGACCTCGCCCCCGCCCAGTACTACCACCAGACCGTCAATGCCATCGACGCCCGCGCCATCCTCGCCGGCCTCGTCAAAAGCGCCGTCTTTGGCGTGCTGGTGGCCTTCTCCGGCTGCCTACAGGGTATCCGCTGCGGCCGCAGCGCCTCGGCCGTTGGCGAAGCCACCACCGCCGCCGTCGTCAACGCCATCGTCTATATCGTCGTCGCCGACGCCCTCCTGTCGGTCATTTACGTCGTCACGGGGTTCTGACCATGCCCGTCCCCCTCCCCCACATCCAGGTCCGCGACCTCACCATGGCCTACGGCGATAACGTCATCCAGCGCGACCTGACCTTCTCGGTCGAACGCGGCAGCGTCTTCGTCATCATGGGCGGCAGCGGCTGCGGCAAAAGCACCCTGCTGCGCCACCTCGTCGGCCTCCAGGCCCCCGTCCGCGGCTCCGTCGCCTACGATGGCGCCAGCTTCTGGGAGGCCTCCGACGACGACCGCGCCCGCCAGATGCGCAAAATGGGCATCCTCTACCAGTCCGGCGCCCTTTGGAGTTCCATGACCCTCGCCGAAAACATCGCGCTGCCCCTCGAAACCTATACCCGCCTCGCCCCCGCCGAAATCGCCGACATCACCGCCCTCAAGCTCGCCCTCGTCGGCCTCGCCGGCTATGGCGGCTACTACCCCGCCGAAATCAGCGGCGGCATGCGCAAGCGCGCCGGCCTCGCCCGCGCCATGGCCCTCGATCCCGACATCCTCTTCTTCGACGAACCCTCCGCCGGCCTCGACCCCGTCAGCGCCCGGCGCCTCGACGACCTCATCCTCGAACTCCGCGACAGCCTCGGCGCCACTGTCGTCGTCGTCACCCACGAGCTCGCCAGCATCTTCGCCATCGCCGACTCCGCCATCTTCCTCGACCCCGAAACCAAGACCCTGATCGCGCAGGGCGCCCCCGCCGACCTGCTGGCCCGCTGCGACGATCCGAAAGTGCAGGCCTTCCTGCGCAGAGGAGAACCCCGTCCATGAGCCAGAAAGCCAACCCCGCCCTCATCGGTTCCTTCGTTCTCGGCGCCCTCCTCCTGCTCGTCCTCGGCCTCCTCCTGCTCGGCGGCGGCCACCTCTTCGAAGACACCTACGAGTGCGTCCTCTACTTCGACGAATCCATCAGCGGCCTCGACATCGGCGCCCCCGTCGACTTCCAGGGCATCCGCATCGGATCTGTCACCGACATCCGCCTCGTCTTCGACGATTCCTCCACCGGCCGCATCTACCGCCCCGTCCGCATCCGCCTCGAAGGCGGCCGCATCCACTACACCGACGACCTCGGCACCGGCCGCAAAACCACCGCCACCCTCGAATCCCTCGTCGTCCGCAAGGGCCTCCGCGCCCGCCTCGCCACCCAGAGCCTCCTCACCGGCAAGCTCATGGTCGAACTCGGCCTCTTCCCCGACAAGCCCATCCGCCGCGTCCGCCGCGACCCCGGCATCTGGGAAATGCCCACCATCCCCTCCCCCCTCCAGGAGGTCTCCGAGGAAATGGAAAGCCTCCCCCTCGCCGCCATCGTCCACGAAACCCACCGCGCCATCCAGCACATCGCCGACATGCTCAGCCCCGAAAAGGGCGGTCAGACTCTCCAGCACCTCAACGACACCCTCGCCAGCCTCGACTCCGTCCTCAACCAGATCCAGCAGAACATCACCCCCCTCGCCGAACAAGGCTCCGGCTTTCTCCGCACCGCCCAGACCTCCCTCGAGGATTTCCAAACCACCCTGCACGGCATCGACCAGCGCCTGGGGCCGCTGCTCGAACACATCACCGGCATCGCCCGGGACATCGACACGGTCACCGATCCCGACTCCCTCCTGCGCGAGGAACTCGCCCGCCTGATCGAGGAAATCCGCGCCACCAGCCAGTCCGTCCGCTACCTCGCCAACACCCTTGAGGAAAACCCCGAATCCCTGCTGCGCGGCAAGAAAAACCCCGGAGGAACCCCATGAACATCCCCGCCTTCCCCCTCGTCCCCGCCCTGGCCGCCCTGCTGCTCGCCGGCTGCGCCACCAGCCCCGCCCCCCGCCTCTACGTCGCCTCCCCCGACTCCGGCTGGCGCACCGCCGCCCTCCGCGAAAACGCCCCGCGCGCCCTAACCCTCCGCCTCGCCCCCGTGCGCCTGCCCGCCTACCTCGACCGGCCCCAGATCGTCACCCGCCTCTCCGACCATGAAATCCAGGCCGACTCCTTCCACCGCTGGGGCATGCCCCTCGACGTCCTCGCCTCGGAAATCCTCGCCGGCACCCTCGCCGGCGCCCGCGCCGACGCCGACATCGAAGTCTCCCCCCTGCGCCCCATGAAAGGCCCCGGCTACCTCGTCCAGGTGGAAGTCGTCCGCCTCGACGGCACCCTCGGCGGCCCCGTGGAACTCATCGCCCGCTGGACCGTCGCCCCCGCCGATAACGAACGCGAACCCGTCGCCCGCCAATTGACCCGCCACGTCCGCGACACCTCTGGCAAAACCTACGAAGCCTACGTCGACGCCCTCCGCCTGACCCTCTCCGACCTCGGCTCCGCCATCGCCCAATCCATCCCCCCGCCCCCGTAGCCGGGCCCGGTTGCCTATCGCGGATTCTTGTTGGCGGATTCCCACCCGCCGCCGAGCGCATGCATCAGCGCGGCCGCGTCGGCCAGCCGCGCCGCCTGCGCCTGCTGCTCCTCCGCCTCGGCCTGCCGCAGCCGGATGCGCTCCTCCAGCCACGCGCCTTCGCTGATGCCCCCCGCCTCCCGTTGGCCGGAAGCGATGGACCAACCCTCCCGCGCATGGGCCGCCGCCGCCGAACGGGCGGCTCCTGCCGCCGCATCCGCCGCGAGCGCCCCCAGCACATCCGCCACTTCCTGCAAGCCGTGCAGCACCACCTGTCGATAGGCCGCCGCCGCCTCGTCCAGCGCCGCTTCCGCCGCGCGCTTCTTCGCCCGCAAGGCGCCCCCGCGAAATACCGGCTGCGCCAGCCCCGCCCCCAGGCTCCAGACGTTCGCGGACTCCAGCAGGTCCGCCACGTCCGTCTCCTGCGAGCCCAGGCTCGCGGTGAGCACAATCTGCGGATACAGATCGGCCGCCGCCACCCCCACGTTCGCGCACGCCTGGTGCCACAGCGCTTCCGCCGCCCGGATGTCCGGCCGCCGGCGCGCCAGCTCCGACGGCAGCCGCAGCGGCAGCTCCTCCGCCAGGTGCAGCTCGGACAGCCGGATGCCCTCCGGCGCCCCCTCGCCCGGCTCCCGGCCCAGGTACACCGCCAACTGCCGGCCCAGTTGCGCCTCCAGCTTCTCCAGCGGCGGCACGAGCGCCTTCGCCTGCTCCAGCAGCAGCCCCTGGCGCTCCACCTCCGCCCGCGAAATCCCCCCGACCTGTTCACGCGCCGCCGCCATTGCCGCCTGGGCGACCCGCGCCTCCACGACATCCCGCGCCGCCGCCAGCCGTTCTTGCACTTCCGCGCGCCGGATGAACGCCAGCGCCACGTTCGCCGCCAACGTCTCTCGCGCCCCCCTCTCCTCCCAGCGCCGCTGCTCCACCCGCGCCGCCGCCCCTTCCCGCAGCCGCCGGTTCTTCCCCGCCCAATCCAGCATGTACGAAACGGACACCGATGCATGGTAGACCTCGAACGGATCCGGCACCGGCGCGCCGGTCATGCCCATCGCCTCCGGGTTCACCTTCTGGCGCTGGGCCGACAGCCCCGCATCCACCGCCGGCCACGCCGTCGCCCCCGTCTGCGCGCGGTATTCCGCCTGCGCCTGCTTCAGCCGCGCCAGCGCCTGGGCCTGCGCCGGACTCTTCGCCAGCGCTTCCTCCACCGCGGCGTTCAACGCCCCGCAGCCGAACAGCTCCCACCACGCCTCCGGCACCTCCGCTCCCGCGCGGACTCCCGCCGGCTCCACGCCGTAGGTCCCGGAAACCGGCGCCGCCGGCGTCCGGAAATCCGGCCCCGTCGCGCAACCCGCCAGCACCGCCAGCGCCCCGCCCACCATCCCGCATTTCCACTGCCTGTCCATCGCGCCCTCTCAATCCAGCGTCTTGCGGTAGAACTTCACCGCCACCGCCATGACCACCACGGTGAACACCATCATCGGCCAAATGGCCGGCCACAGGTCCGCCCACGAACTGCCCTTCAGGAACACGCCCCTCACCAACCGCAGAAAATACGTCAGCGGCAGCACGTTGCCGATGCCCTGCGCCCAGCGCGGCATCCCCTGGAACGGGAACATGAACCCCGACAGCAGCAGGTTCGGCAAGAAATAGAACACCGTCATTTGCATCGCCTGCAGTTGGTTCCCCGCCAGCGACGACAGCGTAATGCCCACCGTCAGGTTCGCCGCCACGAACAGCAGTACCCCCGCATACAGCGCCACCACGTTCCCCACGAACGGCACCCCGAACACGAACACCGCCACCAGCAGGATCAACGTCGCCTGGAGCAGCCCGATCGCCACGTACGGCACCACCTTGCCCACCATGACCTCCAGCGGACGCACCGGCATCGCCAGCAGGTTCTCCATCGTCCCCCGCTCGCGCTCGCGCGTGATCGCCAGCCCCGTCATCAGCACCATCATCAAGGTCAGGATCACCCCCATCAGCCCCGGCACGATGTTGTACCGGCTGTTCGCCTCCGGATTGAACAGCCGGTGCACCTGCACGTCGAACGGCGGCAGCCCGGCCGCCAGGTAGCCCAGCGCCCCCCCGAGGTCCTGCCTCATGACCGTCTGCGCGATCTGCCCCACCGCCCCCAGCGCCGTTCCGGTCGCCACCGGGTCGGTGGCGTCCGCCTCCACCAGCAGCGCCGGCCGCTCCCCCCGCAGCAGGTCCCGCGTGAATCCGGCCGGAATGTTCAGCACGAACACCGCGTCGCCGCGCATCAGCGCCGCCCGCCCCGCCTTCTCGTCCGGCACTTCGCCTACGATCCGGAAATACTCCGACCGCTCCATCGCCGCCATGAACGACCGCGTGAACTCGCTGTGGTCCGCCGCCCGCACCACCGTCGGCATGTGCTTCGGGTCCGTGTTGATCGCGTAGCCGAACAGCGCCAGTTGCGCCAGCGGAATGCCCACGATCATGGCAAACGTCAGGCGGTCGCGGCGCAACTGCAAAAACTCCTTTCGCACCATCGCCCAGCAGCGCGCGAACGAAAAGGGTCCGTGCCCGTTCATGCCCGTCCTCCCGTGCGGTCGACCGCCCGCCCCATCAAGTGCATGAACACGTCCTCCAGGCCGGTGTCCGTCCGCTCCAGGCGGAAGTCCGTCCCGGCGGTCGCCCCGCGCAGCGTCCGTTCCAGCGCTTCGCCATCCGTGCCGCTGACGTGCAGCGTCGAGCCGAACAGCGCCGTCTGGTCCACGCCCGGGCGCCCGCGCAGCGCCTCCGACAGCGTCGCCGCCCCCTCGCCGTAAACCGCCCACGTGCTCAGCCCCTGCGCGGCCGTCACCTCCTGTGCCGTGCCCTGCGCCAGCAGGTCGCCATAGGCGATGTACGCCAGCTTGTGGCACCGCTCCGCCTCGTCCATGTAGTGCGTGCTCACCAGCACCG